>CAYZDM010000448.1:0-3227 GCA_964476875.1 uncultured Sandaracinaceae bacterium
CTGCCCGTCTTCCTTCAACACGCGACTATGCTCGTCGGTCACGAGGCCGCCCTTGGTCCCGAGGTCGCCGGGGTAGATCTGCACCGCGTAGAACGGACCGGTCTCCACTGGGCCGAGAGAGCAGTTCGGCTTGACGTTGGGATCCCCATAGTAGCGATCCTGCGCACTCCAACCTCGATTGTAGTCCGGGTCTTCGCCCTTGACGGCGTACTCGTTGAAACGCGAGATGGATGCCTTGGCGGTCTCGGCAGGAATCTTGAGTTGCTCGCAAAGCCCGTCGAGCGTGTCCGCCTTGTAGAGGAATTTGCCGTCGCGGTACCGGCGAGGCAGCTGTTTGTCGGGCATCACTTTGCCGGGCGCCACCGGTCCAGCAATCGACGACCTGCGGTACGTGGCGTCGAAGACGTGGAACCAACGCGGGTCCGCGGCGCCGGTCTTCTCCACGTCGTCGTACATCCCGTTGACGACGTCGATATAGGGCGCCGCCTCGTTTGTGAAGCGCTTCCCGTCCTGATTGACGAACAGGCCATGAGGCAAGCTCTTCTCCACGACCAGCACCCAGGCGAACGGCGACCTTGGCACCAACGACACCGGCGTCCACCACGCTTCGTCCATCAACCCGAGCGCCCCGCCTGCATCGTGTCCCATCCGAATCGCGTCGCCCGTGTTCGAGGGCGTGCCGGCGGTCCACTCGGTCGTGATGGGGTGTCGCTGATACTTCAGCCGCATCTCGAGATTTCGCGAGAAGCCCCCTGCGGCGAGAACCACGCCCCGGTTTGCCCTCACGCGAAGTCTTTGCCCGTCTTTGTTGATCACCGCGCCGACGGCTTTCTCGTCTTCGAACAGGAGTTCTTCGACGCTGGTGTCGAGCCAGGGCAGGACGCCGCGCTCCTTGAGTGACAAGAGGAGCCGACCCATCAAAGAGTTGCCCGCGCAAAGTTTGGTGTCGCGACCCCAGCGCTTTCGCTTGAAGTGTCGAAGCATGTACAAGAACATCTGCCAGGCCATGAATATCATCGTCGTGAAGCCGACGCCGATTGCAGCTTGAGCTTCTTTCGCCGTGATCCCGAACTTGCCGAGAATCTGCGATTGCGGGTGAGGACGTCGGAGCCGGACCAAATCCTCGCGCAGCTTTGAGCCGTCAAAGGGCAGGGGGTCCATCGATCGACCGCCCGGACGTCCGCCCGGCGCTTCCGGGTAATAGTCGGTGTACTTCGCGAGCGGCGTGTACCGGACATGTGTCTTGTCGTGCAGGTACGCGAGGACACGCTTGCTCTCCCGTATGTAGAGCCACAGCCGCTCGTCTGGCACTTCGCCCTTGGTGATGTGCTTCAGGTACGTGAAGCCGTCCTCATCCGAGTCGGTGATACCTTCCGCCGCCATCCCGGGGTTGTTGGCCACCCAACAAACGCCCCCCGACATCGCCGAGTTGCCACCGTAGAACTCACTCTTCTCGACGAGGAGCACATCCAACCCGAGGTCGTGCGCGCGCGCGGCCGCTGCCATCCCGGCGACGCCGCTTCCCATCACGAGTAAATCGACTGTACGGTCCCACTCCGCCATTGCGGCTCCTTTGCTACGGGTCGGTCAGAAAAATAGAACATGTTCTAGCACGGCGCTTCTGTCAAACCCACCTGATCTTGCGGCGTTGGGTGCCTGGCGCTAGAAAAAGCAAACCTTTCCATCGTCTTGAGCGGTCAGTCGCTCGGAGGTTTCACGTTGATTCGGCCCATACTCTTTTATCCAGACAAACGCCTTCGCGACCCCGGCAAAGAGGTCGAGGTGTTCGATGCCGAACTGCATCAATTGATCGAGGACATGGCGGAGACAATGTACGCCGCCCCCGGAGTCGGCTTGGCTGCCCCACAGCTCGGCGTGTCGCTGCGTCTATTCATCGTCGACGTCGCGACCGACGACGACGAACCCAGCGATCTGCGAGTGTTCATCAATCCCGAGATCGTGGCCGCCGAAGGTGAGACTGTGTTCAACGAAGGCTGTCTCTCCTTTCCGGGCATTCGCGAAGACATCGACCGCGCGGAGTACATCACTGTCCGAGCTGTCGACAAAGATGGCAAGCGGTTCGAGCTGGAGGCTGAAGGCCTATTGGCGATCGCGATTCAGCACGAGAACGATCACCTCAATGGTGAGTTGATGATCGACCACCTGAGCGTGTTGCGCCGTCGGTTGGTGCACCGTGCGATGAGCAAACGAGCCGCGGCCGACGCCGCGCAGTGACGGCCTGTGCGAACGATATTATTCGGCAGCCCCGAGTTCGCAGTGCCCTGCCTCGAAGCGCTCAACGACATGAGCGACATCGCTGCAGTGATATCGCAGCCTGATCGGCCAGCGGGGCGTGGACTCGCGATGCGTCCACCAGCCGTGAAAAAACGCGCAGTCGAGCTTGGGCTCGACGTGTGGCAGCCGACGAAGGTTCGGACCAAAGCCTTTGCGGAGAGTCTGCGGGCGTTGGAGGCTGACGTGGCGGTTGTGGTGGCCTATGGTCGCATCCTCCCTCGCGCCGTGTTGGACGCGCCGCGGACGGGCTGTGTCAACGTTCATGCCTCGTTGCTTCCGCGGTGGCGTGGTGCTGCGCCGATTCAATGGTCGATCGTCCACGGAGACGCAGAGACCGGGGTGACCTTGATGCAGATGGACGAGGGCATGGACACCGGCGCGATCCTGGCTACAGCCTCGACGCCGATCGAACGCCAGGATGATGCCGCGACGTTGAGCGATCGACTTTCCAAGCTGGGTGCCGAGCTGCTTCGTCGCCAACTGCCTGCCTATGTCGCCGGGGACCTGACACTTCGACCACAGGTAGAAGCCGACGCGACGGTGGCGCCGCTCTTGAACAAGGCTCACGGTCGCATCGACTGGAACAAATCATCCGTCGCGGTACATAATCAGATTCGTGGCATGAATCCCTGGCCTGGCGCACATACGACTCTCGGAGAACGACGCGTCAAAGTGTATCGGACCGTTGCGTCGACTCTCGATCCCGAAGGGGCTAGCCCGGGTCAAGTGATCGCGCTCGATGCGGAGGGGATTCTGGTCGCCTGCGCCGAAGGAACGCTCGAGATTCAAGAGCTCCAGGAGAGCGGCCGGAAGAGAGTTGATGCGCGTGCGTTCGCTAGTGGGCGCGGTGTAGCGGTCGGGGATCGGTTCCTGAGTGAGGGTGGAGACACATGAAGATCTATACGAAGACCGGGGACGAGGGAGATACCGGC
>CAYZDM010000449.1:0-3220 GCA_964476875.1 uncultured Sandaracinaceae bacterium
CACCCAAGTTCCCCGTCATCAAGTCCACCAACACGAAGTGCCCCACAAACAACAACACCACCCACCCACAAAACCCCGCCACCCACAAAAAGGGGTCAGACCCCTTTTCGTTGGGGCTAATTTTAACCCCTCGAAAAAGGGGACTCTCCCCTTTTCTTAGGAGGGTGTGGATCCAGTGGAGGGTGATGGCGGCGGCTATGTAGTAGGCGGGCCAGTCCCAGCTTGCGGCGATGGCGAAGCTGACGAGGAAGAGGGCGAAGGGTTTGGGGCGCCAGGGGGGGGCGCGGACGCCTTCGATGTAGAGGTAGAGGGTGAGTAGGGACCAGAAGATGAAACCGGCCGAGTGGTTGGCCATGTTGGTGTAGATCGCGTTGATCGGGAGGGCGACGTAGATTGCACAGGCGGCCAGTGCGTGAGCGTCGTCCCACAGGCGTCTCACGACTGCGAAGAGCATGCAGAGCGCGGCGACGCTCCAGAATCCCGCCACGAGCCGGATCGAGCCTTCCCGATCGCCGAACAGCTTGATGCTTGCAACGTTGTGCAAGTGCAGCGCAAGCGGCGCGTGGGTGTAGAGTTGTTCCTTCTTTGGCGGGACGTTGGCGGTCTCGTACTGCAATGGAAACAGGACGTCCCAACGGAGCGTGTTGCGTGCCGCGTTGTGGTACGCAGCTCCGTTCCAACCGTTGTGGCCGCGCGTCCACGCATCAGCCATCCCCCAGACAGCCAAGAAGACCTGCACCGCGAGCACTACGGCGAAGGCAACGCGAGTCCGCCTGTGCCCGCCGCCAGCGCGATCAGGTTCCATCGCCGGGGAGTATGGCCGCTCGGGCCGGGTCCGTCAGCTTTCGAGAAGCCGACGCGCGACGACGTGCGCCTGAATCTCGTTGGCACCCTCGAAGATGCTCAAAACCCGCGCGTCCACGAGTAGGCGCGACGCGGTGTACTCCTCGGCATACCCGTTTCCGCCGTGAATTTGGACATTCGCGTCCGCGGACTCCCACGCCGAACGAGTAGCCAGCAGCTTCGCCATGCCTGCCTGGAGGTCACAACGCTTCTCCTGGTCCTTCTCGCGGGCGCTGAAATAGGTCATCTGCCGCGCGGCTTGAATCCGGACGATCATGCGTCCGATCTTTCGCGCCACCCTCGGAAACTGGAAGATTGGTCCGCCGAACTGCTCGCGCTCCGTCGCATAGAGGATTGCGTCTTCGAGCGCCGCCTGAGCCACACCAACACCGCGCGCCGCGGTCTGAATTCGAGCGCTCTCGAACGTGCGCATCAGCTGTTTGAAGCCAGCACCCTCTTCGCCGCCCAACAGCGAGTCCGCCGGCAGCTTGAAGTCTTCGAAGCTGAGTTCGTACTCTTTCATGCCACGGTACCCGAGCACGGGGATCTCGGTTCCCGTCAGCCCGTCGTCGACGAACTCTGCTTCACCATTCTCGCCGGTTCGCCGAGTTTTCTTCGCAAGGAACATCGACAGGCCCCGGTATCCCGGTTCGTCTGCATTGGTGCGGGCAAGGACGGTCATCAAATCCGCGCGCACTGCGTGTGTGATCCACGTCTTCTGTCCATTGAGAACGTAGCTGCCGTCACCCTGCTTGACAGCCCGGCTGCCGAGGTGAGCCAGATCCGAACCGATGTTCGGCTCGGTGAACACCGCCGTCGAAAGGACTTCACCGGCCGCGAGCTTCGGAAGCCACTCTTTCTTCTGCTCCTCGGTGCCGCCGCCCATGATGAGCTCTGCGGCGATCTCGGAACGCGTGCCGAGCGAGCCAACGCCGATGTATCCGCGAGAGAGCTCTTCGGTCACGACGCACATTGCGACTTTGCTCATACCGAGTCCGTCGTACTCCTCGGGGATTGTCAGCCCGAATACGCCGAGTTCGCTCATTTGATCGACGATGTCCATCGGGATCAAGACGTCCTGCCGGTGAATGTCCTGCGCTCGTGGAATCACCTCCGCGTCGACGAATTTCGCGAACTGCGAGCGCACTTCCTCGAGCATCTCGTCTTCGAACCCTGGGTTCGGGAACCCGTGATCTCGGGCGTGCGCAGCAAGCTCAAGATAGATGCTCCCGCTCGCGTGCTCGTTCGAGAATGCGACCACCTCCGGCCGGAGAACTGTTTCGCGAAGATCGGCGTCCGTGATGCCAAGGTCTGCGAGGCCGATGTTCTCGCAGGGGCCCAGGTCCACGCCGCCGACGATCGTGCGTGCCAGCTCGCCGATGTACGCCCGGGCCACTTTGCCCTCGTACTCAGTGCCGACCCGCTCCGCCCACGACGCGATCTGTCGGCAAGCCTCTAGCTCGGTGGCTAGGTAGGCGACGCCATGCGCAGCGAGCTGATTCTCGTTCATCTTTTTTGCGCTGATCCGTTCGCCGTCGAACACGCGCGCCTTCACGTTGCCGTGTGCACGTTGGTATAGCGCCTCGATGGCGCTGATGACTTCCTGCATGTCTCCTCCTAACCGTTCGCGATCGCGGCGAGAGTCTCTTTGAAGTTCTTCAGTCCGGGTCGGGGCGCCCCGACCAGGCATGCGACCGTCCCGTGCAACTTGTTTTCGTACATGAGCTGATGGGCCTGCGGAATCTCGTCCCAGGTAAACAGTCGCGTCATGACCGGCTTGATCTTGTCTTGAATGACCAGTCTGTTCGCGCGGCTGGCCGAGTCGGCGTCTGCGAAGTGAGAGCCGATGATCTTCTTCTGCCGCATCCAGAGATGTCGCACGTCGAAGTTCAGGTTGTACCCGGTGGTTGCGCCACAGATCACGATTCGTCCGAACTTGGCGGCCAAGAATACACTCGCCGGGAAGGTCGCCTTACCGACGTGCTCGAACACGACGTCAGGGCCCTTTCGCTCGCCGAGGATTTCCCAGATGCGCTTTCCGAACCCCTTGAGGTCCGCGCTGTGCGCCTTCTGCTCCTCGGGGGTCATGTCGTCTTTGTACTGCAGCGCCGGGAAGTCCCTTCGGTTGATGACTCCGTGCGCGCCGAGCTGCATCGCGAGTTCGGCCTTGTCGTCGCTCGACACGACTGCGATTGCACGCGCGCCCATCAGCTTGCAAAGCTGGACGGCAAAGACACCTAGGCCGCCGCCAGCGCCCCAAATCAACACGTCTTCGCCGGGCTGCACCTTCGCACGGTCAACCAACATGCGGTGCGCCGTGTAATAGGTGAGCCCGTAGCTCGCAGCCTCCTCCCAACTGAGGTGTGAAGGCTTCGGA
>CAYZDM010000450.1:0-3212 GCA_964476875.1 uncultured Sandaracinaceae bacterium
CGATATCCGCGAGCGACTAGGCAGAAACACGGCGCCACCGCCGCCTAACAGCATCGACGAGGGAGGCAACGCACCGCCGCCGCCGCCGCCGACACTGGGAGGGGTCGCGCCGCCACCGGGCTTCGTGGGCGGCCAGGCTGCCAAGCGATCAGGCCCGTTCGGGGCGACGACGAACCAAGGCCCTGCACAACAGGAAGTCCGGATCGTCGTCGACGAGCAGGCTGTCGCCAACGCGCACGAAGGCAAGAGTCGGCGCGTTCGGAAGCTGATGATGATGACCGGAGGCGGCGCCGCGCTCCTCGGTCTCTTCTTGGGCATCTTGTCATCCACCGTGATGAGCAAGCGCACCGCATACAATGTGGCGATTCGCGATGGCAAGGCGGTCTACGAAGGTGTTCGCGCAGCATCCGATCAGGTGACCGAAGCCAAGCGACTCCTCGATCGGGCGGCGGGTGCGGCTAAGTCCAGGCCGGGGCAAGGTCCGTCGGTGGACTACGCAGCGATCGAGCAGCTTCGGGCATTGCCCACGCCGTTCACCGCCGCCGACTTCGCCGGTCTTCAGTACACAAAGTTCAACCGGGAGACGGTCAACGCATTGTTCCTGTATGCGCGCCAGGTAGACGAGCTTTGGGACAAGTTCGACCGCCTCGCAGCCAGAGTTCTTCCGGAGTCGCGCCGCAACGAGTTGAATGAGGCCGCTCAGGACGAGACGGCAATCACGACCAGCCCTACCGGTTGCGTCCCTTCGCTGGGCGAAGGTGGTTTTCGGTGTGGTTTGGTCTATGTCGACATGCCCGATGGCGAGGCGACGACCAAGCTCAAGGTCCGCATGACTCGTGGCGGGAAGCCGTTCGAGAAAGAGCTCTACACAGGCCAGGAGCTGCGGCAGAGCGCGAGCAACTTCGTGATTCTCACCAACCCGGAGCAGTCCGCAGGCGTGCTTGGGCAGCGCAAGAACGCCTTCGCTTCATATCGACGGGACTTGGCTGAGATCTCGCGTCTCATGGACTCGACCCTGCAGACTCAGGGCGGCCTCGAGAAGGGCCTGGGAGCCGTCGCTGGGCTCAATCAGATCGCCAGCTTCTAGCGAAATTTCGCTGCGGTATTGGGGCGTTCGATGTGCGCTTCATTCGACGCGCAACCCCGGTTGCTGCTATTCTAGTCCGTGGGGTGCCACGCTATAGACTGCGATATCAGTCGACCAATCTCGAGATGCCTCTCGGGGAGTTTGCCATTGGTCGAAGCTCGTCGTGCAGCCTAGCTCTGGCAGACGGACTCGTCTCACGAAAGCATGCGGTGCTGCATGTCGGCCCCGAGGCAGTGGTCGTCGAAGACCTGGGTAGCCGCAACGGCGTCGCAGTCAACGGAGTGCGCATCACGAGCCCACGCCGATTGGCGCATATGGACCGCGTCTATATCGGCTCCCAAGAGCTCGTCCTGATCGACGCAGCAAAGCTCAGGGACGGCACGAAAGAAACTGCAGACTACATCGTTTGCGAGGGCTGCGGCGCGATCAACGGGTCGGCGAAGCGACGGTGTGGTGAATGTGGGAAGCGCCTGTCATCCACTGCAGGCGAAACCATCGCAAGTTCGAACAGCAGTGTGGATTCCACATCCCACGCGTGGGGGGCAGAGGACACCCGCACGGCGCGGGCGATGGATGTGATCGCCGGGATCGCGAGCAAGGCCATCGCCATGGGGCGCTTTGAAGAAGCCGAGCGCATTCTGCTTCCACATCTAGATACGCTGCTCGAGCGCGCACTCGCGCATCGACCGCTGAGCGATTCCGACAAGGACGATCCCGACACGCTCTTCGTGGGCGCGACGACGTACGCGCTGCAACTCGCGCAAGGCCTCCGTGACACGAAATGGATCGACTGGGTCTTCCGTGTTCACACCGCATCAGAACGCCTCATGGAAGCCGAGACCATTGAAGCACTGCACAACCTGGTTCGCTCGAACAAGTATTCCAAGCCTCGGTACCTACGGGCGTACCTCAAGGTGGTTCAGAATCACAGCGCCGGCTACAGCGCGTCAGAGCTGTTCCTCGTGCGGCGCCTCGAGGGCCTAGAGCAGGTCGTCTCCGCCCACTGAAGAAGCGCTACTACCCCGCTTGGCGAGTCTCGGGACCTGCCTGGCGGAGAGCTTGGGCGGCCTCGTCGAGACGGGGATCTGCCGGCAGCTCGTCGAGGAGAGTCAGTATTTCTGGCGACGGCGCCTGGTCGGCGCGCCCATAGAGTCGGACGGCGGTTTCAAGCCAACGGGCGCTTCGAAGCGCGCAACCGAGCCGAGTGGTGCACTCCGCAACACCCAGCACGCGACTGGGTTCCACGGCGACGCCCTCTTCGAGCTGTTCCTCGAGTTCGGAAACTCCGCGCGCCATCATGCGTTCGGCATCAGCCAGGCGACCCTGCTCGATCGCGCGGTCTACGACTTGAGAGAGCAGGTGGAACGTCCAACCCGAAGTGGCGACGTCACGAACCGAAGTCGATACACCCTGCTCAGTCGAGATGGCGCCGCAGTGTGGACATTGGGCGCTCGTGCTCGGATACGGCACGGCGCAACCAACGCAGAACGTTAGACCACAAGTCGTCCGATGATTCTTCTTCACGGCGTTGGGGACGAGGAACACGAGCTCCTGTGTGCCAATCCGGATGCGGTCGCCGTCTTTCAACGTCGCGCGACCGATAAGCGGTCTTCCATTCAGCTGAGTCCCGTTGCGGCTGTGAAGGTCCTCCAACGACGGCTCGGCACCGGTGAGGTCGATGCGGATGTGTCGACGGGACAGCATGGGATCGTCGAGTGTCACGTGGCCCATCGAGCCCCGGCCGACGACAATCTCATCGCCGGACAGGTCGACCTCTTGTAGATGAAACCGCAGACGGTACCGCAAACCCAAACCCCTCAGGAGTCATCAGATTAGCGGGGAAGGCGGGGCGGTGTAAAACCTACCCGTACCCACGTCGGAGCTATTTCTTCTCGTCGACTTCCGGGGTGTCGTGCCGGCGGATCTCGCCGGTGATGCGGTCCGCAATGTCGGCGTTCTGGTCGTCGGTGCTCTCGTCGGCCACCATGTCGACCAAGGTAGCCGAAGCGGCTGTCGCTGTCGGTTGGTTCTTTCGCAACTGCCCAAGCCTCGCGACGGTCTTCGGATCCTCGAGAATCAAGCAGTAGAAACCATAGAATTCGTTGTTATCTACGGCTCTGGCCAG
>CAYZDM010000451.1:0-3202 GCA_964476875.1 uncultured Sandaracinaceae bacterium
AGAGCGGCAGGCGTCGTTCAGGGCGGCGTGTTGAACGTCACCCGCCGCACGCTTCCGATCCGCACGACCCCGGCCAACATCCCGGTGTCCATTGATGCGGACGTCACTCACCTCGAACTCAAGGACACCATCTCGGTAGAAGATATCGAGTTCCCAGCGGGTGTGGAATGCGCGCTCAAACCCAACCTCACGCTGGCCATCATCCTCGAGCCCCGCAAGGCGACAGCAGCGGAGGTGGCAGAAGATGAAGCAGCAGCGGCCCCGGCGGCTGTTGAAGGTGCGGCGGTCCCAGCGGCTGACGCGGACAAGGCCCCTAGCTAAGTACTCGGCGGGCCGTGAGCACGCACCTCATCGTCGGCCTCGGCAACCCTGGTCCGAAGTACGCGGGAAATCGCCACAATGTTGGATTCATTGTGGTCGACGAGCTCGCGCGGCGCTGGGGTGCGTCTAGCTTCCGGGACAAGTTCAAAGGCGAGTTCGCCAAGGTCTCGGCTGGGAACAACGAGGTGATCCTCCTCAAGCCCATGACCTTCATGAATCTCAGCGGAGAGTCCGTTCAGGCAGCCATGCGGTTCTTCAAGGTCCCGTTAGGACAGGTGGTGTGTGTCCACGATGAGCTCGACCTCGATTTCGGGGTCGTGCGCCTCAAGCTAGGCGGCGGTACGGCCGGACACAACGGGTTGCGCTCCATGGTGGAGCACTGCGGGGGCCCGGACTTCGCACGCTGCAGAATGGGCATCGGGCGGCCAAGTCGCGGTCGCCCCGAACACCATGTGTTGAGTGATTTCGATAGTTTGGAGAGGGCTGAGCTGGTCGGGGTGCTCGACCTTGGCGCGGACATGGTCGAGTCCGTGGTCCAGGAAGGCGTGCGGCAGGCGATGAATCGTCATCACAGCCGTTCCTGAGCGCTGGCGCCCCGGCGAAGATCGGCTATGCCTCGCGCTACCTCGCTCCAACCATTCGTTGGGGCCGACCAGACCAGGAGGAGAATATGGCTACTGCAGCCGCGGCGCCCGCCATTCGATGGGCCCGCGAATACGAAACAATCTACATCCTTCGTCCGACCGTCGACAACGCCGGCGCGGAGAAGATCATCGAGCGCGCCAAGGATGTGATCTCGCGCCTCGACGGCCGCCTCACCAAGCTCGACAACTGGGGCAAGCGCAAGCTTGCGTACCCGATTCAGAAGAGCAACCGCGGGATTTTCGTCTATCTGAAGTACATCGGATACGGCGGCCTCGTCGCCGAGCTCGAGCGCAATCTGCGCTTGCTCGACGAGGTGGTTCGGTTCCAGACCGTTCTCCTGAAGGAGGACATCGATCTGGCTTCGGTCGCGGTCGACCCCGAAGAGGTGCAGTACCTGCACGTCGAGGAGGAGGAAGAGGAATCGGAGGACGCCGAGCTCGAGCGTGCACGCAGCCTCGGGATGGCGCCGCGCGCGCCCCGTCCGATGCCACCGAGCGAAGAAGGAGCTCCCGGCTCGGAGGGTGCCGCTAAGGGTGCTGCTTCAGCGCCAGCCGCTGAAGCCCCGGCTGCTGAAGCCCCGGCTGCCGAAGCAGCAGCTGCTGAAGCCCCGGCTGCCGAAGCATCGGCCGCTGAAGCCCCGGCTGCCGAAGCATCGGCTGCTGAAGCCCCGGCTGCTGAAGCCCCGGCTGCCGAAGCAGCAGCTGCTGAAGCATCGGCTGCTGAAGCATCGGCTGCTGAAGCCCCGGCTGCTGAAGCCCCGGCTGCTGAAGCCCCGGCCGCCGAAGCGCCCGCGGCTGAAGTGCCCGCCGCAGAGGAAGCGACTGACGAATCAACCGAAGCTGAGTCCGATTCGGACAAGCGCGAGGAAGGCTGACCCATGGCTGACGATATCCGACAAGATTTCGACGTTGACGGTGGCGGACGTGGACGTGGCGGCCGAAAGAAGGCCCCAGGTCACTCGCTCGCTCCAGACTTCAAGTTCGACTACAAAGATCCCCAGCAACTTCGGCACTTCATCACCGACCGTGGAAAGATCACGCCTCGTCGTATCAACGGTCTCAACGCAAAGCAGCAGCGTGATCTGACTCGTGCCATCAAGCGAGCTCGCAACATCGCGTTGCTCCCCTACACCGCGACGAAGTGAGGTAGCCATGGCATCCACAGTCGAAGTCGTTCTCAAAGAAAACCTCGAGCATCTCGGCTCGATCGGCGACGTGGTGCGTGTGCGCCGCGGCTACGCCCGTAACCTTCTGTTGCCACGCGGCCTCGCGGTCGTCGCAAGCCGCGGAAACGTTCGGCAGATCGAGCATGAGAAAGCCATCCAAGCACAGCGTATCGCCAAGCTTCGTGAGGCGCAGGAGAAGATCGTGGCCCAGCTAGCCAAGGTCACGCTCATGGTGGCCAAGGAAGCGGGCGAGGACGGAAAGCTGTTCGGCTCGGTGACCTCCAACGACGTGCTCGACGCCTTCAAGGCTAAGGGCATCGAAGATGTCGAGAAAAAGAAACTCGTCATGCCGGCCGAAATCATCAAAGAGGTGGGCAGCTACGAGGTCGGCGTGAAGCTACCGTACGGCTTGACGGCAACCGTGAAGCTCGAAGTAAAGACCCGCGCATAGTAAGCGCAGTAGCGCTTCCACTTCGCCGCTCTAGGCGTTAGAACCAAAGCTCAACTGGGAGCAACGGGTCATCACTTCCTCGCAACAATCTGGGCAGGTCCCTCCGAACGCGCTCGAAGCAGAGCGCGCCGTGATCGGGGGGATCCTCCTCGAGAACCAGGCGATGAACATCGTCGTCGAGACGCTTTCCGTCGAAGACTTCTATAGCGAGGCCAACTCCAAGATCTTCGAAGCGATGACGGAGTTGTCTCGCCGCGGCCAACCAGTAGACCAAGTCACGCTTCGAGAGGCGCTCGTCCATAGTGGGAAGCTCGCGTCGGTCGGCGGCGATGAGTATCTGCTCTCCCTCAGCAACACCATCCCGAGCGTCTCGAACATTCAGGCGCATGCGCGGATCATCCGAGAGAAGTCGGTCATTCGGGCGCTCATTCTGGCGTGTCACGAAGTGGTTTCCCGCGGCTACGGCGACTACGGGGCCATCGACGAGTTTCTCGATCAATCCGAATCGTCGATTTTCGCCGTGGGGCGGGAACGCGCACGAAATCCTTACGAGCACGTAAAGGATGTCGTGATGCGGACGTTTCAGGAGATCCATGAAACGGCCAATCGCGGCGAGGCGA
>CAYZDM010000452.1:0-3189 GCA_964476875.1 uncultured Sandaracinaceae bacterium
GGTATCAACCCGGCGCCCGAGATGGTGGGACGGAGATCGATATGGGGAGCTGGGGTACTCGGATTGACCGCGCTTAGCGGTTGTCATGGTGGACTTACGCTCAACGCGATCGTTTTGCTCGTCACTATTGGGATTTTCCTTGGCACGATTCTCCTAGAACGGTCTCCTTAGCCGTGTCTGTGCCGGAACTCCGCAGTCTCAACGATTTCACCCTGGCCGACCTGGAGGGGATTCGGGTCTTGCTTCGTGGCGGCTCCGTGGTCGACTGGCACCGATTCAACTTCGCGACCGAAAGCGAAGCTGAGGAATTTGTGCGCGTTCAGGAGATCGACCCCGACGATGAGGGGGACGCGGCGCGGGCGAACCAGGTGAAAGAGGCTGCAATCGACTACCTGCGGCGTCACTTCGATTTCCCGGTGCCGAAGCCGGTGGCGAAGAAGGACCTGATTGGTCTTCTCATGCTCGCCTCTTCCAAGGGTCACCGGCAGATCTGCGCCTGCGCGATTCTGAAAGTGATGCACATCATTCACCACCTCGAGGCGCGGGAGCTTCTGTTCGTGCTGCCAGCCGCCGACGAGGAGGTCTTCCAATGGGTCGAACAGAAGGTCTACCGCGTCATGGCGGCCGCCCTCGCCAACGACTTTCCGATCCTCGAGTTCATTGGCGGTCGAAAGAACAAGGACTCGCTCTACACCAAGCTCTTGTCGAAGCCGGACGTCAGCGCCTCCCAGATCTATGACAAGGTCCGTTTTCGGATCGTGACCCGCACCGCCCGGGACATTTTTCCGGTGCTGAACTACGTCCAGCGAAGCATCGTGCCATTCAACTTCGTCATTCCCGGACAGTCGACGAACACGCTCGCTCGCTTTCATAGCTATTGTAGCTCCGAGCCTGCGCTCGCGAAGTTGGTTCCTCGGTTGCAGCTCCCGCTCGACCTCGAGGATGGGCTGTCCGCGATCGACAATCGGTTCACCGCACCGAGCTACCGGATCGTGCACTTCGTGGCCGATGTCCCGGTCCGCGTTTCTGAGAAGGTGCTGAGGGCTGCGCCACCGGCGGCCGCTTCGCTAGGGCACACGATCTTCGTGCAGACCGAATTCCAGATTCTCGACCGTGCCACCGACGAGAGCAACGAGGCCGGGGATGCCAGCCACGGCGCCTACAAAGAGCGCCAGAAGCTCGCGGTGATGCATCGGCTCAAGGTCGGACGCTTTACCAAGTCCTGACGGCCGTTTGGGCAAAAGAAAAGGCCGACACCCTGAGGTGCCGGCCTTTCTCGTTTTATCCGGTTATCGGACTACTGGGGGGCGGCCTCTAGTACCACGCCACCGATGGTCAGCGTCAGGGAGAGCGCGTTGCAGGACTCGCCCACGTCGCCCGAGAGGTCGTCGTTGATGTCGAGGACCTGAGCGACGACAGCCGAGCCGCCCTCGATCAACTCGTCGGCAATCGCGCCGGCAGTCGCCTCGTCCACGGTGCCGCCGAGCGTACCGTTCGAGAAGCCACCCTCAGAGATGGTCACGCGAACGATAGCGTTCCCGACTGAGCCCGACTGGCCCGCGATGTTGAGAGGAATCGAGCCGATCGTGCCGCTAGCGCAGACTGCGCCATCGACGGGGTCCGCCACGTTCAGGATGACCGAGCCAACCGACTCACCGCCGGAGATGAGCTCCACGTTGGCGCAGTTCTCCTCGAGGTTGGCGTCCACGCTCAACTGGAGGAAGATTTCTTCATCACAGATAGCGTCGTAGAACGCCTGGTTGACGCCGCCGAGGTTGCCGCCGACGCCCGCGAGAACGGGTGCCAAGCCAGCGAGTGCGTTGTCTACGCCGTCGATGCCCTCACCGGGAGCGAGGCCGCCGAGTCCGCAGGTGTTGCCAGCGCAGCTGTCGAGATTGTAGCCGACGTTGCAGTCACCGAGGATTTCCATCTGCGTGAGCGTGTGAACGACCGCCGCGTTGCCCGATGCCGTGCAGCTGGTCGGGTTCGTTGTGCTTTCGCCTCCGGTACACGCGTCCGCGATAGGTGGCTCAGGGAGATCGACGCAGTTGGCGTCGGTCGCATCGATTTCGCCGTTGGCGCATGTCGGTTCGAGCTCGAGGCACGCGAGCGGTGCGCCGCCTTCGCCGCCGCCTCCGCCTTCGCCGCCCGCGCCGCCCACGCCAGCGCTGCCGCCGGTGCCTGCCGTGCCGCCGCTACCGCCGCTACCGCCGGTACCGCTGTCGTCGTCTGAGCAACCGAGGGTCATGAGTGCACCGCCGAGCAGTGCGATTAAAGCTAGTTTGCTGATGTTCATACGTTCTTCTCCTTGGGCCCGGGATATTCCGAGGCCACGTCGCCCCTTCTGAGAGCGCGTGTCTACCACGACTTTCCCCGGATTCCAATCTAGTGAAATAAGGTAAGGGGACACAGTATCAGCTCTTAGAGGACGGCGTCAGCGTCTAAGTGCCCAAGGCCTCCGGTCCATGCTGATGCAGAGTGCTATCTGCCTGTTTTCATTGTGATTTCTCGGTTGGCCTGATTCCCCGCCGCATCGAACGCGCGGACAGCGACGATGTGGAGGCCGCTTGGTAGATCGCCGACTGGCGCACTGAAGGCCTCGTTTCGACTGTCGAGGAGCGAATCCACTGGGAAGATGTCGCGCCACGGGCCGGCATCGACAGACACCTGGATTCGAGCGATCGGCCCGAGCTCATCCACAACCCGCCCGTTCACCCGCCCTTTGCGCACCTTGAGTTGTTCGACGCGCGGCGGGTGATTGTCTACCAATATCGGCTCCGAAGTTGCACTCGATCGGAGCGACAGTTGTACGGGATTGGATCGTTCGTCTGAAGCTTCGACACGGACGACGTAGTAGCCGTCGGGGATGCTCCCGGTATTCCATGCGTACTTCGCATCTGTCAGAACCGTGTCTTCGCCGAACATCTCGCGCCGGGTCGACTGTCGCTCTTCGCGGTAACCGATGCGGTAGCGAAGCTCGTCTCGATCGGTGTTGGTGACGGTCCAACTCAAGCTCAAGATCGTGGTGGGTGGCAAGGGCTGTCGCGGCGCTTCCCCACGCTTGGGCGGCGGCCTACTGCCCTGCACGTTCGAGACACGCGCGCGCTGGTTCTGCGGGAGATAGAATAACTCGACCGCGCGGAGGACAGCTCTGTCGCCCTTAGGCAATTTCGCGCGCACCTGAATGAA
>CAYZDM010000453.1:0-3181 GCA_964476875.1 uncultured Sandaracinaceae bacterium
GAGCGGTCGGCAACGCACGTCAGGGTCCGAGCTCTGTCCGCTGGGTCGCCTTCGCCATCATCGCGGCTCATATTTCGCGGGCGGACAACGTTTTGAGGAACGACAGGTTCCGATGTCTGGGAGACGCAGCCGACGAGGAGCTGGTGGACGAGATGGGCGCGATCATAGAGCTGACCGAACGGCACGTGGCGCAGATGCCCGAGATTCGGACAGGCGCTCATGTGTGGATCGATCGAGCACTTGAGCACTCGGCAAACAAGTCCCTTGGCGAGGTCCCGAAGATTGAGGGGGCCGACCTGCGCCCGCCTATCGACGCCCTGGCGGAAGCAACCTGGACTGCGTTCAGAACCACGCTCAGCGGGCCACAACCGGAACGATGGATGGACGCACTCCTGGCTGAGCTCCTCGACGAGTATGAGCGTATCAGGCCCGAACTGGAGTAGAGCGGGTTGGCGATCTGCGGTCGATCAACCCGCTCGGAGCAAGCTAGCCGCCTCACAGTCTCGATTCGGCTTCTGGGCTGGCCGCCGCGCAACGTTTGCGTCGGGGCGTGTCGGGGATGGTGTCGAGGCAGCGATGCACGTATCCTCGCGAGAGCATCATGACGGACTCGTTCTGCGAACGACTGAGTGCGCTCGACGCGACGTTCCTCGACGTCGAGAACGAGACCGCGCCGATGCATGTTGGTGCGGCGCTTCTGTTCGACGCCAAGCCTTTGACGCTGGGCCACGGGGGACTCGATTTCGAGCGCATCACCAAATACACCCTGTCGGCGCTTGATTCGATTCCACGGTACCGGCAGCGCTTGGAATGGGTGCCCGCTCTCGGTCACCCGGTATGGATCGATGACGATCGCTTCAACATCAATTTTCATTTGCGACACACCCGGCTCCCCCTTCCAGGTGACGAGCGAATACTCAAGCGACTCGTCGGCCGGCTTTTTTCGCAGCGATTGGATCGGAGCCGGCCGCTTTGGGAGTTCTGGGTCGTCGAGGGTGTGGAGAACGACACTTTTGCTCTCGTGGTGAAGGCGCACCACAGCATGGTCGACGGTGTTGCGGGGGTCGCACTTCTCGAGGCGTTGCTGCAAATCGCACCGAACGCCAAAGAGACCGAGCCCAAGGAATGGAAGCCGCGCCCCGGTCCGAGTCGCGCAGAGCTTCTCCAAAGGGAGGTCAAACACCGGATCGAGGGCGTTCGCAAGCTCCCTCGCTTCATGTCGCGTTTTCGCGAGAACCTCGGGGGGCTTGTGGGAGTCCTTGGGTCGGGAATGAAGCCCGCGCCGAGAAACATCTTCATCGCTACAGACGAAAGCCCTTATCGCAGGTTCGATTGGACGTCTTTCGATCTCGCGGAGGTGAAGGCGATCAAGAACACCTTGGGAGGCACGATCAACGACGTGGTGCTCGCCGTGACCGCGGGCGCGGTTCGCAGATTCCTGCAGGCGCGCGACACCGACGTCAACGCAGTCGAGGGCTTCAAGGCATTTCTTCCGGTCAACACACGCAAACCAGGTGGCGGCTCGACCGGGAACCACGTGGCGATGCTCCTTGCCGAGCTACCCATCTCCGAGCCAGATCCGGAGCAACGGCTCAGGAAGGTCACTGAGGTCACTACCAAGCTGAAGAATGAATCGAATCAGGCGGGTGGCGCCGAGTTGATCGAGGACCTAGCCGACATGACCACGAAGCGCGTCATCTCCGAACTCTACCTCGCGTCGATGAGGCTGGGCACATACAACGTCGTCGTGACCAACGTGCCCGGCCCGCCCTTACCGCTGTACATTCTCGGTGCGCCCTTGAGGGCCATCTATCCGCTCGTGCCTATCATGCGAAACCAGAACCTCGGGATCGCGCTCTTCAGCTACAACGGGGAACTGCACTGGGGCTTCAACGCCGACTGGCAGGGCTTCCCCGACGTGCACGAGTTCGTCATGGATCTCGAAGCCTCCTTCGATGAGTACAAGCAACTCGTCGCAGCGCGCGCGTCAGAGACCTCCGCGAGTCAGCAGCTGCCCACGACGAGCTCGAAGCTCTGAAGCGACACCAAGCGTGAGTGACGAACAATGAAGATAGGCATCGTGGGTATGGGCTGGGTCGGAGCGAGCGTGGCCGCGTCCATCCTTCACAGCGGACTGGCCACCGAACTGCTGCTCGACGACGACAAGCCTGGGCTTGCGGAGGGTGAAGCGATGGACCTCGCGCATGGCGCAGCCTTCTATCCGACCGCGTCTGTCCGGCCCGCTCCGATCGAAGAGATGGTGAACGCAGATGCGGTCATTATCGCGGCAGGCAAAGGGGGAGGCCCGAAGGACAGCCGACTCGATTTACTTCGCAGCAACGCCACGATCGTGCACGACATCGCCCAGCGATTGTCGCGACTGCGCGGCATGTTGGTCATCGTCACGAACCCAGTCGACGTGATGACTCAGGTGGCTGCCGAGGCTTCTGGTCTCCCCCTCGCCCGGGTCATCGGCACCGGAACGATGCTTGACACCGCGCGGCTGCGAGAGTCTCTCGGACGAGCGCTCGATCTGGAGCCGCGCTCGATCCACGCGCAGGTGGTGGGCGAGCACGGCGACTCGGAAGTGGTGCTTTGGTCGGGCGCCCAACTCGGCGGGGTTCCGCTCCGGAACTGGCCAGACTGGAGTCGCGAAAGGGAGCTCGAGATCGGACGCGAGGTGCGCCATGCCGCGTACGAGATCATCGCGAGAAAAGGCGCTACAAACCACGCTATCGGCCTCGTGACCGCGGCGCTGCTTCGTTGGACGCTCCGTGGTGGAAGACGAATCCTGACCATCTCTCGGGTCCAGGAAGGCGCCGCCGGAATTCGTGACGTCGCGATCTCACTGCCGACGATCGTGGGCGGCAGTGGGGCCGTCCAAGTCATCGAGCCCGAAATGGATGCGGAGGAACGAGAGGCTCTGGAACGCTCGGCCGAAGTGCTGCGGCGAGCGTATCGCGAGGCGCGAAGCAAGCCTTGAGGATGTGGTGATCAACCGAAACGTCCAATTGGCGGACGCAGGAGATAGGTGTCCCTCCTCAGAACCCCGTCGACGGCGCAATCGTTGATGTTTGCGCGCTCGGGGTGAAGCTGGCCTACCCCGATGCTTCGCCCGCTGTACGCCCCTGCTCGCGACCGTCCGATCGAGCTTGAATTCGCAGCGCGAGCTCGCTCTCGA
>CAYZDM010000454.1:0-3178 GCA_964476875.1 uncultured Sandaracinaceae bacterium
TCGAGTGTGACGAAGAGGATTCATGCACTCGTGAATGTTGGCACGAGGCAGCGCAATGGATCTGTGGTTGCGCTGGGGCAGATGTCGTTTCTCATGGACGCGCCGGAGCCGCGGCGGTGGTGCCAAGTGGAGCTCATCGAGCCTCTCGTTGTGTTGGGGATGCGGGTGGCGCGGGCGGACGGGAAGCTGGTTCGCGAAGAGATTCGGGCCATTCGCGCGCACATGGAGCGCTTGTTCGAGCTGGAGGCTGCGGATCAGGAAGCGCTTCGGGCGGCGATGAAGGCAACGAAGCCGTGGCTGAGCAATCATCTGCTGCTCGACGCGGTGCATCGGCGGCTTCCTGGGATCGAGATGGAGCAGGTGCTCGATGTGCTGGTGCAGGTGGCTCGGTGCGATGGGGTGGTGTCGGCGTCGGAAGTGGAAATCATTCGCGAGCTGACGATGGGGTACTACGGGGCGACTCGAGCGGATTGGGCGGAGGCAGAGCGGGCGCTTGGGATTGAGGTCGCGAGGGTGGCTGCGGGGGTGGACCACTGGGCCGTGCTTAGCGTGTCGCGGGGAGCGACTCGGATCGAGATCAAGAAGGCGTACTACGCGAAGATGCGGGAGCACCATCCGGACAAGGTCGCGAACCTTCCGAAAGAGTTTCAGGAACTCGCGCACGAGAAGACGATTGAGATTCGGGCGTCGTATGAGGCGCTGTTGCGGGTGGTTGGGTAGCGAAATCCCGGTCACTCGTTGGGAGTCGGGACAACTGGCGGCTATCCTGGAGCAGGGGTCTAGTGGGCAAGCAACGGATATCAGCAGCCATCGGTTTTCTCGTGAGCACAGCGTTAGTCGTGTTCTTGCTGGTCGGCGGCGAGGGTTCGCCACGAGGCGAGGTCACGGCGCCGGGTGAGACCTCGGCGCGCTACGGGTTCCGGCCTGCTGACCGAGAGCGTGAGCGACCCGTGTGGCTCGAAGACTACAGTTCGCACCTGCCTCTCATGGGCACCCTGAAGGCCCCCGTCGATTCCGTCGAGCGAGCGGAGTCCGATGCGCTTTTGGATTCGTTCTCACCTGGGGTGCGCGCGAGCCTCGAGGGCTCATTGCTCACGCAGTCCGAGTGGGAAGAGGCGGAGTACCGGGCATTCATCGAAGAGCGGATGCTGCGGTTGAGCGAAGGTCGAAGCCTCGCCGACTAGGACCTTGCAGGGTCATTCTTCGAGGCGTGGTGTTCTGGGCAAATTCGGGTCGGGCGGGCCGACCAAGGGGTATGCGACTTGTTCACCCCGCCCTTCCCCACCTCCAATGGACATTGAATATTATATTTGGTATAGATTAAATTGGCTATGTGGCGAGTTGTCGAAGCGGCTGGCGTCGGAAGACAACTGAAGCGAGCGCCGAAGAGTGTGCAAGCAAAGTATGAGTTTTGGAGAAACGTGGCGGAGCTCGACGGGTCGATGGGGCTTCGACGCCTTCCTGGCTTTCGAGACCATGCGCTCAAGGGCGAATGGCAAGGGGCCAGGTCGTCTTCACTCTCGCGTCTGTGGCGCGTCATCTACGCGGTCCGGGGCGATGACCTGACCGTGTTCGTCCTCGAGATCAATCCCCATGACTACCGGAAGAAGAACTAAAGCCGCGCTCAAAGGGCGCTTTTTGGCTGCCAAGGTGCGTCGGCAATTGTCGGTGGGTCAATCGGTGCGCATTGCGCGTGAGCTCAATGCGCTCAGTCAAAATGAGCTCGCCGAGCGTGCCGGGATTGCGCAGTCGACGATCTCGGCGATTGAAACGGACCGTGTGAAGCTCGGGGCGGAGCGGGCGAAGACACTGGCGCGGGCGCTCCATGTTCATCCGGCGGTGTTGTTGTTTCCTGGGTGGCGGACCGAAGACGAGAGCGCCGCTTAGAGGCGGAGTACCGGGCTTTCATTGAAGAGCGGATGCGGCGGTTGAGCGAAGGTCGAAGCCCCGCCGACTAGGACCTTGCAACTTCATTCTTCGGCGCGTGGTGTTCTGGGCGCCGTTTCACGGCCTTTCGATCTATCGCCTGGCCACCAGCCGCACCACGCTCGCCAAGCCCGTGTGGTACCGGCCTTCATGAATCTCGGCTTCGACCGTCTCGAGCTCTACGATCTCGAGATCTGAAAAGTCTTCGCGGAGGTCGTCAAGCGCGTAGAGAAGTTGTGCGTTGGGTGGGCCTCCTGTGCCGTAGGTGAGTTGCTCTGGGCTGTAGGCTTCGAGGAACAGATGGCCGCCCGGCTTCAAGGCGGTTGCAAGCCTTCGATGCACCGTTCGTCGGATGCGTTCGTGCGTGTGCGTGAAGATCAGCGCGAGGGCATCGTAGGCTCCGAGCTCGATGTGCGCGGTCTCGTAGTCGGCGACTTCGTAGTCGATGTGCACGCCGTGACGCTCAGCCAGGCGCAGCGCTTTGGTGCGCCCTCCGGCGCTGGAATCGAACGCGTCGACCTTCCAGCCTTGTCGAGCCGCGTAAACCGCATTCCTCCCCTCGCCTTCCCCTGGAAGAAGAAGGCGCCCAGGGGCCGGGAGCCGGTCGAGGCAGACCTTGAAGAACGCGTTGGGCTCCTCACCGTAGGCGTATTCGTCGGCCGCGTATCGCTCTTCCCACATGTCTTTCATCGTGGCCTCGTGTGTCGCGGCTACGAGGTGGCGTCAATGGCAGAGTTCGGCTCTCACCTGTTCTGCCGTGTCGAACTCATCAATCTGCCGCGCAAGCGCGTCTTGTTGATCCAAGCTTGCTGGGTTCCAGAATCGAACGATGCTGCGTTCTTTCAAGAGTTGCCGTATTCGCGGCCAATCGTCTAGTTGCATTGCCGCTGAGACCATCATGTGTTGATACAGATCTTGCTGTGCATGGCTGGCTCCAAGCAGGCCAAATTCGTGTCGCAATGATAACAGCGAATCGAGACCACGCTGAACGTGCCCTTGGGAACCAACGACAACTGCTTCTGAAATCTGAGCCGCTAAGAGGGCTCGCCGTGAACCAGAGTGACCCTGCGCGTTCGCATACTCGAGCGTTTCGTCGACGGCAGAAACGCGTCCTGTGCGCAGCAAGGCCAGAACTTGGTGTACGGTAGTGAACCAGACTGTGTTTTGGGTTGCGGTTTGTAACGAACCCTGAGCTAGGCGTTCCCAGCGTTCCGTTCCTGCCGAAACGCCCTGGGCCTCCAGTCGAAGCAGC
>CAYZDM010000455.1:0-3172 GCA_964476875.1 uncultured Sandaracinaceae bacterium
CTCACGACACCGTCCCATGATATCACGAAGCACTTGGTCGACGGTGAACTGATATTCGCCCGTGAAAAGCGAGATCTGTTCTCGTATTTGGCGTCGGTTTCGCCGCAAGAATGATGCGGCCGTCTCGTTGTTGCGATAGCGCGCGGAGTCGCTGAAGATCTTGAGCAGGTCTCGATCGTACTCGTCGGTGAAGCCCGGACTGTAGTGCTCCTGCCGCCTTTCGTAGTGCCGCCGCAGCGTGTACCGAAGTCGAGGTAGCGAGTAGGGGCGGGCGCGGGAGCGAACTTGTGGTTTCTTGTCGGAGAGGTCAGCCACTAGCTCGTCGATGTACTGTAGCTTACCGAGGGCGGACGACTGTGCGTACTGCCGCCGCCAGTTCGACCGCGGCGCAAGCCAGACCGCGAACGTCTCTGCGAAGTCTTCGACCGGGTGTGCTTGGGCGTACCAACCGTCGAGATGTTCGACGAACCCCTTGCTCGACGGGTTTGGGCGATAGAAATCGGGGTAGAGCTCCGAAGCACGCCCGAACGCACGCTGCCAGAGTTTACGACGCTGCAGGTTGTACGCGTGCTGCAATGCGTGACCGGCCTCGTGCCGCAAGAGGCGCATGCATTCGGTTCGCGTGCCGCCCTCGACCTCGAACATCATCTGGCGTTCGAGACGCATCAGACGTGGATGTGCCAAGTAGAAAGGGATGCCGAGGCCCGGGATACCGTCGGGGGAGCACCACTCATCGCTCAACCAGGTGTGCACACGAAAACGCCGAAGGCCCGCATCGTCCAGCTCTTCGCGGAGCCGCGTGACGCAGTCCTCGAGCCAGGTGTCCTGTACCGTGAGGTCGAGGTCGCACAGGCGAACATCGAGGAGCTCTTCGGTTGGCAGGTTCTCCCAGTCCACGGGCACGACCCGCGGAGCTTGCCGGATCTAACCGCCTGTTACCAGGGAAGCTGTTCGCCGTTGGCGTGCTGGAAGACGCCGGAGGTGTCGAGTTGAAGCTCGTCGATGCGTGCGATCAGGTCCTTCGCTGACTCTGCGACCGGCACGCCGTTTCGGCCCGTCATCTCGGTCGCGACCATGCCTGGATGCAAAATCCCAACCGGGATGCCCTTACTGCGGAAGTCGTGTGCGAGGTTGACGCCGGCCATGTTCAGGGCGGCCTTCGACATCCGGTATCCGTAGTAGTTGCCCGAACCGTTGTCGTCGATGGAGCCCATTCGGCTCGTCATGAGGATGATCTTGGAGCCCTTGCGGAGATGGCTACTCAAGACCGAAGTCACCAGCAGGGGCCCGAGCGCGTTGATTTCGAACTGTGTGCGGATCCTGTCGAAATCGAGGTCTGCAAGCGTTTCGCCGGTCAAAACGCCGGCGTTGTTGATCAGGATGTCGACCGGGGTGTCGCCGAGCTCCTGGGACACGACTTCGAGCGATGCGCGGTCGGTGACGTCGACACCTTCGAACACCCGCACCCCCAGCGCGGTGAGCTCTGGGCTCGCCGCACGGCAGAGTGCGATCACCTCGTCGCCTCGTTCTGTGAGTTGTCTGCTGAACTCCAGGCCAATGCCTCGGTTCGCGCCTGTGATGAGTACGGTCGTCATGAAGTCTTCCTAACTTGGAAGGCTATCATAGGGCCACCGCGGCGTTGTCTAGGCCAACGGGGTCATTGAATTGGGACGCAGAGTCGGTCTCCTGCGATGACCTCGCACCCGAAGCCGGCAGGCACGTCGCAATCCGCGTCGATCTCGCAGCGTTCCAGGCAGACGCGTGCGGCGCTTGGTCCCCCGAGAATTCCGTGGTCCAGGCACGCTCCAGGAAGGCCGTTGAACTCCGACACCGGGCAGTCGAGGTCGTCGAAGCAGTCGACGGTGCAGATCGCGTTGACGTAGTCGCTGTAGCGATCGGCAGGCACGGCGAGCTCCTCGCACATACGGTTCCCGAGGCACTCGGCACTCGCGTAGCAGACTTCGTACGTCAGAGCGTCGGGCTGCGGGACGAATACGTCGTCGTACTCGCCGATGAAAATACATCCGGAAAGCGTCATGGAAACGGCAGCCACCGTGACCCAAGCAAAACGTAGATTAGTCAAAAACCACATGGCAAACGTCCTCTCTTCCCCGGTAGACGTTCGCTATCCCTTCCCCATTCAACGGTGGGGTTCTGGCCTGCGACTGACGCTTGCTACCGCTAGATACTGACGTGGCCCTCGTGGCCCTCGCAGGCCTCTCGGTCCATGAGGGCCGCCACGGCGCTTGCAGCTTGGCGAAATACTGGTCAGTCTCCCCACGAAACTTTCGCGATCGTTGGGAGCGGGTGATGCGTTTATTGAGCTTTGTTCTGTTGAGTTTGGCGGTTGGTGTCGTGGCACTGGGTTGCAGTAGCTCCGATGGCGGCGGGACCGGTGGGAGTGGCGGCCAACCGGGACCCCAGTGGACCATTGACGCCGGGGCGTTGAAGCTGCGCGTCACCGAATCTCCCTGGAACATGACGTTCTTCGACGCCGAGGGGAATCCGGTTCTTGTCGAGTTGCCAGACAGCGGCGACGGTCCGAGCGGAAGTCTCGCGATGCACTTGGGGCCACCGCCTCCGGGCAACGGTCAGCAAGCGGTGTTGCCGCCGGTCGTGGATGGCGTTCCCGCCACACCGCCTGAGCGCGCCAGTGGTTGGGTGCACGCTACGGCGGTCGAGACGTCTGCCTATGAAGGCGAGGCCTATGTGGCAACGATTGCGACCTCGGATTCCGATCGCAAGTTGGAGTTCACCGCCGCGCAGGAGGGCGACGGCGTGATCAATATCACCGTGCGACCTGCGAGCGCTGAGGGCGTGCAGGCCTTGGGTGTTGGCTTCGTAGCAGAGCAGGGCGAACGCTTCGTTGGGTTCGGTGAACGCAGCAACGCCGTGAACCAAGCAGGCTGGGCCCTCGAACACTATGTGGCCGACGGCCCGTACTACGACGGTGAGGAGTACGCGGTCATGGGCGAGCTTCTTCCCGATTGGGGCACACGTTGGCGGCCGGACGCCACGTACTTTCCGATCCCTTGGCTCTTGTCCTCGCGTGGGTATGGGGTGCTGATCGACAACGATGAGATCAGCTATCACCGCGTGGGTTCCGACGACCCCGATGCGTGGAGCATGGAAGCCGAAACGACTGAGTTGCGTCTACGCATTTTCGGGGGTC
>CAYZDM010000456.1:0-3172 GCA_964476875.1 uncultured Sandaracinaceae bacterium
GTGTGTTGCAATCCGTAGATTTCGCCCTGTGGGTGCGCGGCAAAGTTGCGGGTCGTTAGCGGGGTCGACAGTTCGGCGATCTCTACGTGGCCGCGTGTGCCGGGCGCGTGCTTGTATAGGGTGTCGAGCAAGCGCTCCGAAAGGCTCGCCTTGAGTTCATCGTACTCGGCCCCTCGCTTCTTCCACGAGGTGTTCTCCCATGCACGGAACGGCTCATAGGGCCCAAGGGTGACGGCTTCGATCGTCGAATGGCCTGGATAGCGGCGATCGAAGTCCGGGTCCTTGGCAGACGGGAACGACAGGTACACGACTGGGAGTGGCGCGTTGATGTCTGCTTGAAAGCGTTTGAAGTTCTCTTCGTGCTTGTGGTCCGGGTACACCCAGAGATTGGTCTTCTCGAGTCCGAGTTCCTCGGTGGTTCCCTCGAGTCCGACGTACAGAGAGAGATGTGCCACCGACGCGCCGATCTGGTCGATCTTTGCCGGGAACTCTCCAACTTGGGGAGCGCCCTGGGGGAGCAGACGAGAGAATGTGTTGATCGCGCCGGCGTCGCTGATGACCATGGGCGCACGGAACTCGCGGCCGTTGAGCAGTTTGACCCCCACTGCTCTTCCGTTGTCGAGAATGATTTCGTCGACTTCGGCATTCGTGATGACTTCGCCGCCTGCGCGTTCGATGACCGGGAGAATCGTCTCCGCGATTCGCGCCGAACCGCCACTTGGATACGCGGCGCCCCGGAAGTAGTGGCTGGTGACCATGGCATGCATGAAGAAACTACTCTCGGACGGAACCAACCCATAGTCACCAAACTGTCCCGTCAGGACGCCAATGAGCTCTTGGTTCTGCGTGATCTCTTCTAGGACCTCACGCGTCGTGCGGGTTGCGTCTTTGAGAAGGCCGCGACGCATCATTCCACCGAAAAGCTTCGAGACCACGGGCGGAACGGCTTTCTCAGCGAAGAAGAGTTGGGCTTTTTTGGCCGTGGCGATGACCTTCTCGAGGTACTCGTTGATCGCGTCTTTCTCGCTCGGGAAATACTCGTGCATCTGCGCGCGGAAGTTCTCCAATCCCTTGACGTAATCGTAGGAATTATCGCCGAGGACGATGCGGTCGTAGACATCGCCCATGTCGGCCCAGTCGAGTTCCCCGTCGGTGATGAAATCGAAGATTCTGCGCGCGCTGCCGCGGGGATGGGATACGTCGCCGATGTAGTGAACACCCACGTCCCACTCGTATCCCGGCCGACGGAATGTATGGGTGAAGCCGCCGGCCGTGTAGTGCCGCTCGAGGACGAGCACACGCTTGTCGGCGAGTTTGGCGAGTGTCGCCGCGACGGAAAGGCCGCCGATGCCCGATCCAATCACGATGGCGTCCCATTGATCGGCGAGGCCGGGATGCTGTTTGTACGATGTTCCGATTCGCATGTCGTGCTCCTGTGCGCGCGTTACTGCGCCGCTGCCTGATTTTCGAACACCGTCGATACCAAGTCGTCAAGTGAACAGCCCATCACGAGCTTACCCGCAAGGTGTAGTGAAACGAGCCCGTGAACCTGCGCCCAAAGATAGTGCGCCCGCCGAAGGGGTTCTCCCTCCAACACGCCTGCTTCCACCCCCGCGGCGACCGCGGCGTGAAGATAGGAGAAAGCGCGCGCCTGCGCCGTCTCGAGTTCTGGGTACGTTCCTGCAGGCGCCTGCAGGAGTTCGAACATGATGCGATAGGCATCGGGTTCGTCGAGCGCGAAGCTGACGTACGCCCTACCCAACATCCGCAGTGCGTCTTCGGGATCCGTGACCCCGGCAATGGCATCTCGCTGCGCGTCGGCAAAGCGACGAAACGCCTCCGTACGCACCATCGCGAACAGCTCTTCCTTGTTCTCGAAGTACCGATACGGAGTCATCGCGCTCACGCCCAACTCCTTAGCCAGCGACCGCAACGTCACCCCCCCGTACCCGCGCTCCGCAAAAAGACGCGTCGAAGCCGACACCGCCCGCGCCCGAAACGCACCCAACTCCTCCACCGTCAAAGCCGCCCGAGCCACATCAAAATTTACGCCGTAAAATTTACGCAGTCAAGGGGACACTCCCCTCCCCCCAAAACCCGCGAAATCACGCTACTTCTCAGTGCAAGATCGCAGCGACCCTCCGCGGCACCCTCCGACGGATGGGTTTCGACGCTGCGATCTTCTGCTGAGAATAGCAATGATTCCCAATGGTTAGGGCCCTGGGGAGTGTCCCCTATTTGAGGGTGACGGCGGCCCAGGTGCGTTTGCCGGCTTTGATGATGTAGGGGCCGCCTTTGGGTAGTTTGGCTTGCGGGTCGGTGATGCGATGGCCGTCGATTTCTACGCCGCCTTGTTGGATGCGGCGACGGCCGTCGCTGGAGCTTTTAACCATCCCGATATCGCTCAGGAGTTTGGGGACCCAGACGGTGTCTTCGTCCAGGCTAACTTCGTGTTCCGGGATGTCGTCTGGGGTCTGGCGCTTGGAGAACTGATCGAGCCAAGAGGACTCGGCGTCGTTGGCCTGCTCGGCGTCGTGGTAACGGGTGACGATCTCTTTGCTGAGTGCGATTTTAGCGTCACGTGGGTTCATGTTGCCCGCTGCGCACGCACGCTTCCGGCGTTCGACTTCGACCGCAGGTTCCGTCGAGAGCAGTTCGTAGTACCGCCACATCAGGTCGTCGGAGATGCTCATCAGTTTGCCGAACTGCTCTTTGGGGGCCTCGGCAACGCCCACGTAGTTGTCGAGCGACTTACTCATCTTCGCGCCGACGATCTTCCCATTCTCGGAGCGCGCGTTGATGCCTTCGAGGATCGGCGTCGTCATGACGATCTGAGGCCGCTGGCCCATCTCTCGCATGATCTCCCGCCCTACGAGTAGGTTGAAGAGTTGGTCGGTCCCGCCGAGCTCGACGTCACACTCCAGCACCACGGAATCGTAGGCCTGCGCAAGGGGATACAGGAGCTCGTGAAGCGAGATGCTCTGGTGCTCGGACCAACGTCGTTTGAAATCGTCGCGCTCCATCATGCGCGCCAGCGTGTACTTGCCCGCCAATCGGATGACATCGTCGAACGCCATCTTCCCCAGCCATTCGCCGTTGTAAACGATTTGCGTTCGCTCCTTGTCGAGAATCTTGAACGCCTGCTCTGCGTACGTGCGCGCCCCCTCGAGGA
>CAYZDM010000457.1:0-3168 GCA_964476875.1 uncultured Sandaracinaceae bacterium
CCTGTACACGACAGGTACCGCCCTCAACATCCAAAGCCTCATGGGCATCATCATGATGGCCGGGATCGTCGTCGAGTACGGGATCATTCTCGTTCATTTCGCGAACCAGCGCGTCGAGCAGGGGCAGCCCATCGAGGACGCCGTGAAGGAGGCTGCACGCGTGCGACTCCGACCGATCCTGATGACGTCGCTCACCACTGCGCTCGCGTTGCTGCCGATGGCGCTCGGCATCGCGGGGGCCGAAGGCAATGTGCCACTCGCGCGCACCATCATCGGGGGCGTGCTTGGCGCTATGGTGCTGACCCTCTTCGTCCTTCCTTGTCTGTACGTTTGGATGAAGCGGCCGCCCAAGCCTCGCACAGCAGACGAAGACCTCGACGCCATCACCGGAGAGCCTGCTCATGCTTGAACATCCCTCGAAAGCTTGGATTGCCGCGGCGTCCATCGCCTGGTGTGCGCTCGGTTGTGCCAAGGACTCCTCCAGCGCCAACCCGGTCGAAGTGGGTCGAACGCTGCGCGTCGTGGTCGCGACGCCGCTCTCAGTAGAAGGAGAGCAGACCGTCGAACTACCCGGCGCGCTCGAGCCCTGGGAGGATGCCTTGCTGTTCGCGCGGGTCACCGGATATCTGCAATCCGTTTCAGTTGATATTGGGAGTGAGGTCCAAGCCGGTGATGTGCTCGCGACGATCGTCGTTCCGGAGATGGACGCTCAGCTTCAAAGTGCGCAGGCGCAGCTCGACCAGGAGCGCGCAGAGGTGGAGCTCGCATCGATGGTCGAGCAGCGGCTTCGCGATCTCCGAGCCGCCAACAAGGAAGCGATCCCCCAGCAGGAGGTCGATAACGCGGCTGCCAAGAAGCGCGTGGAAGTTGCCCAGGCCGATCTCGCGCGCGCCGAGGTCAAGCGGCTGAGGACCCTCAGCAGTTTTGCGACGCTGCGCGCACCCTTTGATGGGCGCGTCACACAGCGGATCCTACATCCTGGCGCCCTCGTTCGAGAGGGCACCACCCCCGGCGCCCGCCCGATCGTCGAAGTCGTACGTACTCAACCTCTTCGGTTGGTTCTGCAAATCCCCGAGCCCCTCGTACCCAGCGTCGCCGTGGGCTCTGAACTCGACGTTCGCCTCGATGCGTTTCCGGGACGTGAGTTCCATGGGACGGTGGCGCGAACTTCCGGCGCGCTTGATGAGCAAACGCGAGCCATGCGCGCTGAGGTCGATTTCGAAAATGACGAGGGCACTTTTCGGCCCGGCATGTTCGGCCGAGTGTACCTTCGCGTCCGCGTGCCCGAAGGCTTGCTTTCTATCCCGTCGAGGGCGGTGCGCGGGCAGGGGGAGGCACGCTACGTGCTCGTGGCGCACGATGGCTTCCTTCACAAGACGGCGATTGTGGTGGCGTCCGATGACGGGCGGCGCGCCGTGGTCGCGACCGGTCTCAGCGCGGACGGGAAAGTCATGGTTGCGGGTTCGCCCCTCGCGCGTGACGGCAGTCCCTGCGAAGCCATCGAGGAAGGAGCGAAGTGATATGTTGCACCGCACGCTAATCTTCACGTCCGTGTTGGCTTTGCACGTCGCCTCGGGGTGTGTCCGTGGCTACGACCCGCACGTCACCGAGCGGTCGATGCCGGGCGAGCTCCAAGCCGACTCGCAATCAGAGGGAGAAGTTCAACCGGTCGACGTCACCCTCCGTGAAGTCACCGATAGCCAGCCGACGCGTTCCGTCGCGCTCTTCGATGTCGTACGGGCCGCCATGGAGGAACCGACTTCCGTGCTGGAGGCCGCAGCACGCCTCGAAGCCGCATCGGGGCGCGTCGCCACGAGCGACGGTCGCCTCCTTCCCGGGGTGAGCGCGGACTTCCGCGTGAGGTACTTGGACGGACGTGAGATCGGATCGTTCGGCCTGCTCCAGGCGGATGTGAGCTTCGCGCGGTACGAACCGACCGCTGCGTTCTTCTACAGAAACAACCCCGGGGCCGCGGGGACAGGTTCCAAAGCCGAGCGGCGTTTTGCGGATGCCGCCGGATACGACCTCAAAGACGTTCAGCGCCAGGCGATGCTCCAAGCCGCGCTCTCCTATCAAGACATTGCACTCACCAGGGCCTCGATGGCGATTGCCACCCAGCTCTTGCAGGATGCCCAGCGCTTCTATGACATCGCCAACGCACGCGCCGTGGCCGAGATCGCATCCGGCGCCGATGTCGCTCGCGCCGAGACCGCGCTTGCACAGGCTCGGCGCACCGAGATTCAAGCGCGGGCGTTCTGGAAGGCGGCAAGCATCCGACTCGCTCAGCTCTTACGCTGGGACCTCGCCCAGCTTCTCACGACGGGTGACGAAGAGATCGGCCTCGACCCGGTCGTCGACGACGCGTCCGAAGCGGCTTTGACCGGCGAGGCCGCGCGCGCACGTCCGGATGTGCAAGCCGCACGGAAGAGGGCGGAGGGCGGCGCGATTCGCATCAAACAACAATGGTGGGACCTTTTCGGCCCCGAGGTGGACGCCAGCATCGGTGGTCGCCTTCTCGGCACGGATATGGCGCACCTGGCTCCAACGCTCATCGGCTACGCATTCATTGGCGTGTCGTTCGATTTCGAGAAAGGCGGGCGTATTCGCACGGCCAAGGCCAACGCTAAAGCGCTCCAAGTCCGGGCGGAAGCGACATCCGAACAGGCCAACGCTGACATCGAGACGGCGATGGTCAACGTACAGGCCGCCCGAGAGGCGATTCCGGCCGCCCGCGCCGAGGTCGACGCAGCCGAACGAAGCTACGCCATCGAGCTGGCGCGCTTTGATGCGGGCACCGGTTCCGGTCTCGAGGTCATCCAGTCCCAGAACATGAAGGCGAGGGCCAAGCTCAGTTTCATCGAGCAGATCCTCAGGTTCAACGCCGGGCAGATCGAGCTCGCCGCCGCCGTCGGCCACCTCAGCCCGGATCTTTTCGCTCCTTAGGTTTGTGAACCGAAGCCGAATGGACAGCCTCCCCTCAGAACACGAGTCGCGATCGTGCCAGGTCCCCGTTAGGGGCCCTCTTGGCCACTCACTGCGCTCGTTTGAGCTGGGCCCCCATGATCGCTCCCGTTTCGATCCAATTGATGTTGCCGATTCGAAATCCGAAGACTCCGGCGCTGATCTCGTATGGGCTCATGTCTTCGAGAAGGAAGTAGTCCTTGCCCG
>CAYZDM010000458.1:0-3161 GCA_964476875.1 uncultured Sandaracinaceae bacterium
CTCGTCCGATACAGACCAGAAGCAGAGGCACACCTTCCTTCCGCGAATCGAGGACTGCACCGACTGCCACTCCGACAACGGAGGTGGTTTCCCAGCACTGGGCGGCCCCGCGGGCACCAACTTCCGCGCAATCGAGGCGTTGAAGGAGGACTTGTACGCGGGGATCCAGGATTACGCGGAGAACGGCCTTCCCCAGGCATCCCCCGTCATCTACGACCCATCGGCCTACCCCTACTGGTTCAAGGACAACGGCCAGGGCGCCAACTACGGCAACCGTTATCGAGACTTCGATTTCGACATGCTGACGGCGGCGTACAACTACCAAGTGGCCGCCAAGGACCCGGCCGGATACATCCACAATGGTACCTACGTGCAGCAGTTCTTGTGGGACTCGACCTGCTTGATGGGTGGAGACCCGAGCACGCTGGTTCCGAACCGGCCTTCTAACTGTCCGTAGTCTCGATAAGCGATACGGCCCAACGGCCAAAACAACACTCCGGGGCACGTCTTCTCTTGAAGGCCTGCCCCGGACGTCTATTATCGACCTGATGCTTCCCATTCGACACGATTTTTGGCTTTCGGTTCTCGCCGTGATTGCCGTCATGGTCGGTGGCTGCAAAGGCGACACTGGGGTGCAGGGCCCGCAGGGTCCTCCTGGTGAGCAAGGCCCTCCTGGTGAGCCGCCGGTTCCGGACATCGTGCCCGAGCCCTTCGGTTTGGTCGGCCGGATCGTCGAGCCCAACTTGATCCCGGTCGCGAGCGGGACGGTGTATCTGGTTCCCGCCAGTGATGTCGAAGCGCTCGCGGAGACGCCCATCGATCTCTTCTTGTTCCCTGACGCGACGGCGACGCTCGAGGTCGATGAGCCCATCGAAGACTTACTCGATACGAAGGGCGACAGCTACGAGCAGACCACGGTCGATCTGCAGGGCGTCTATCGATTCGAGACCCTTCCCGAGGGGAGCCACTTCATCGTGTGGACCCCTGTTGCGGACGACGCCGAGCACTTGCCTGGTGGCAGTGGGAGCCGGGTCTCCTTCGACAGCGATTCGTTGATCGGCATGCAGATGGACATCAGCGTCAGTCCGCAACCGAGCCCCGCCGCGACCTATGTCGGCTCCTCGACCTGCATGGTTTGCCACGGCCTTCACAGCACGACGCGAACCGCACACAATGTTGGATTGCAGGTGCCGGGCGTACGTTCGGTGTTGCAGGATATTGAGCCCTGGCCCGACTTCGATGGGGGGCTCTCCGCGTTCGATTCCAACACGACGCTCTACTACTATGACTGCGACGCGTTGGCGCTCGATACAGCCAAGTGCAGTGTAGACGATTCTCCTCCAGCCGCTGCGGTGGACTTCACGCTCAACCTGCGTCGGGACCCGAGCACGCCGCTCGGAGCGATTGGCGCGTACTACGTCGAAATGGTTAACGGCACGACCGAGCGCTACGACGTCGTTCTCACCTATGGTGGGGCGCTCGAAGCACAGCAGTACCTCACGCGCCGCACGAACCCGGATGGGCGTTTCAGCTACTTCGTCCTACCGCTCCAATACAATTACCAAGGTGATTTCTCGAACCCGGATCCGGATGATTGGCCCTGGCGCGACTACCGCTCAGACCTCTGGTACGAATTCGGCACCGACGCCCTGCGAGAGCCGGACAATGCGGACTCGTTCGACAACAACTGCGCAGGCTGCCATTTCACCGGCTATGAGCTCGACGGGAGCGAAGCGGACGGTTGGTCTGCGCGAGCTGTCGTCGACCCCAACGGCGCGTTCGACTACGACGGGGACAGCAAGCCCGAGCTGATCAACACCGGATGCGAGAGCTGTCACGGTCCGGGCTCCGAGCACTTGGAGCTGCCCCCCCGAGGGAGCCACATCGTTTCGCCTGGGCTGCTGACACCAGGTCGCGCCGCCATGATCTGTGGAAGCTGTCACTCCCGGCCGCTCGGCATCGGCGGCGGAGTCACGGGGCTGCCACTTTCGGAGGACGATACGATGCCCCCGCCGGGCATTCGTCGCCGGGAGTTCGCTCCGCTCTACACCACCCGGGTCAGCGGCGCGCCCGAGGACTTCTTCCCGTCGGGCGATCCGATGGCGCACTATCAACAGTACTCCGACCACATTCGTTCGAAGCACTATCGCAATCCCGTCCGGCTCACGACTTGTACGGGCTGTCACAACCCGCACACCAACACCGCGGACCTGGCCAGCATGGATGACTCGGACAACCCGAACACGGTCTGCACCACGTGCCACAGCCCTGCGGTCAACCCCGAGCTTTACCCCGTGCCCGAACACGTCGCGGACGTCACGGGTGTCGATGGGCACGCCAGCTTGGAGGATTTCTTTGGTCCGTTCACCTGCACCGAGTGCCACATGGTGCCCACGGCCCGGTCCGGCGCAGCCGTCCCCGCGCTGACAGATGCACTGGGCGGACCGCCGACGGTTCAGTACTACTGGAACGATACCGCCAGTCATCGCATGACGGTGACCCGGTGGGCCGAGTTCACCGGACAGCCCGACCAGCCGATCGCTTTCACCAATGTCTGCGGCGAATGCCACGCCGAGTACCTGCCCAACACCGCGACGCCATGAGCTCGGAGGCACACCGGCGGTGGGTTGCCGGGCTCTCGTTGGCAGCGCTCATGTTGGGGGCCTGCAACGAGGAGCGCGACACAACGGAACCGCCGTCGGTGTTCGCGGACGTGGCGCCGATTCTGGAGGCGAGCTGTGTCGAATGTCACAGCGGGGCCCTCGCGGCGGCGGATTACAGCGTGGAAGACTACCTGCACACGATTCGGTGCATCCCAGACCCCGAGGGGCAGCCGGCGACGCTGCCGTCTGATGCAACTGCGCCGATCTTGGCGGTGCTGGGACAACCGGATCACGCTGAGTTGTTGCAGCCGTCGGATGCCGACGACCTCACGACCTGGGTCGAGCAGGGCGCGGTTCCTCAGAATCGAGGGACACATCCCGGTCAGTGGATGGACCCACGCACCGACGCCTGGCACGGAACTTACTTGGCTGAGACCGACTGGCAGCCGATCGTGGACCCGACGCGCTCCGATGCCTGTGGCCTCTGCCATGCCGGTTCGCCCGCGCCCGTTGCTGATGTCACCAAGTATCCGCCGGGCGCGACCGATTGCACCACCT
>CAYZDM010000459.1:0-3161 GCA_964476875.1 uncultured Sandaracinaceae bacterium
CCGGTGCCGGTGCCGGTGCCGGTGACAGCGCCGGTTGACCCTTCGGAAAAGGGGACAGTCCCCCTTTTTTAGAGGAGGTCGTCTTTGGCGTTTAGTTTCTTTTCCATGCGGGCGATCAGGCCGGACCAGCCTTCTTCTTTGATCACTCGGCGGAACTGGCGCTTGTAGTTCTTCACGAGGCTTACTTCGTCGGTGAAGATGTCGAAGACTCTCCACTCGTTGCCAGCGGGGCTCATGCTGTAATCGATCGAGACGGGCGGTTGGCGCTTCTTGGTGACCGAGCGCGCGGAGGACTTCACTTTGACGCCGGTCTCGATGGGTTCGGTGCCGACCCACTTGACCTTGTACTTGAGCGTCGATTCCATGTTGCGCTGGTACTGTCGTTCGACGAGCTGTCGGAGGAGGGAGACGAAGCGCGCGCGCTGCTTCGGCGTGCGTTTGGCCCACTCTTTGTCGAGAGACAGCCTCGTGAGGCGATCGTAGTCGAGGAACTCGCCCAACAGCACCGTGAGCTCCTCAGCGCGTTTGGGTGTGTCCGGCTTTTTCAGCACGGCCCGCACCTTGTTGTGCTTAGTGCGGATGAACTGTTCGGCCTTGGCGGCGTCCGCGGTGCTAACCTCAGCGCCGGCGGCGATCTGCGCGGTGCCGGTTCCGGTGTCCTCGGCTGCCACGGGGCCAGCGAGGGTGAAGGCGGCCACAAAGATGCATGAAATCATGGGTAAACGAGTCATAAGTTCCTTGTAGACGGCGCGTAGAGGGGGTTTATTCCTCACAGTCCACCGGACGCCAGCCCTTTTGTGAAACCAGCGGCATGTTCGTGGCTTTTTCCAGGCCCGCGATGGCGAGATTGTAGTCTGCGGTGGCCATGAGGCGCTTGCCGCGCGCGCCGAAGTACGCCTGAATCGCATCCACCAGATCCATCGCGGAGGACGTCCCCACCTCGTACCCCTGACCGGCCGACACGAACCACTTGCGGGCTTCCTTCTCGGCGCGCCGCCAACTCGCCAGGCGTCGTTTGGCATCCTGCAGTCGCTCGTACAGCTCGTTGACTTCGATCTCGATACCCTGTTCGGCTTCTTCGGTCTTCGCCTTCAGCGATTTGATCTGCGCCTTCGCGGCCTTGACGCGCGCATGGGTTCCGCCGAAGTCGAGCTTCCATTGGGCCAGAACGCCCGCGTATGCACCGGCGAAGTTGCCACGGTCGATGACGAACGGGTTCTGAACGTCGGTGATGCCTGGCGTCCTCGCGAAGCTCGCGCGCAGGGCGAGGAGAATATCGGGAAAGTAGCCGGCGCGCTGGACGGTGAGGTCGGCGTCCCTGGCGGTCTTTGCGGCCTCGAGCTGCAAGAGCTCGGGGCGATTCGAAATCGCGCGTTCGACCTGCTCGCCGAGTTCGATGATGTCGCTCTGCACCACTTCGAGCGGACACTCGGGGACGATCGCAGGCTTAAGGCCAGAAAGGATTTCTAGGGCGGCGCGAGCCGAGGCCTCCAGCCTCAGAGCCTCCGACTCCCGAGACTCGATCTCCGACAGCGCAGCCACGAGTCGCCAGTAGTCGGTTTGCCTCACCCGCGGGTCGTCTGCCTTCAGTCGAGCATCGAGCTTGTCGACCGCGGTGCGGAGCTTGTCCTTGCCCTCGGAGATCATGGCTTCCAGGTCGAGTGCGAGCTGGGTTCCAAAGTAGGCGCGGCGTACGTCGAACACGACGCGCGCCAGGGTGCGGTCCTTCTCTTGCTCGGACACGCTGATGCCAGCTGTGGCGGCCTTCTTGCCCGCGCGGTATTTACCGAAGGTGTAGAGCGGGATCCCACCTTCGATGCCAACCTCGCCGCCGGGGCCCCAGCGATTGCCCCACGGGATCTGAGGGTCGGGGCTGAACGTGGTGGTTCCCCGGGCGCCGGGGGCCATAAAGAACGTGGCCCGGCCCTGGAACTGCATGAACGGCGAGAGCCTGGCTTCGGTCAGACGGGCTTGCGCAACGTCGATGTCTGCGGCCGCTGCCTTGAGTCCCGGGTAGCGAAGGATCGCGGCCTGCGTGTACTCATCGATATGGTGCGGGCGGCCGAGTGCCGGCTCCTTCGCGGAGTCGTCCACCTCCACGGCGGCCGCCTCATCGGCGATCACCTGTGCCGCGACGCCAAGCGTCGTCAGCGCGATGACCGCTAGCGCCCAGAACCTGACCATGAGCTTTTGTAGCTGGAAACGGCCGGTTGGGCCACGAATGAGCCTTTACTTCGGCTTCTTGGCGCCGCCCTGTTTGGCTTGCTTGTTGTACTTCTGGATCAGCACGTCGGTGAGATCGAGGTTCGCGGGGACCCAGACCACGCCGCCCTCGTTGGCTTCGATGATCATCGTGTAGCCGTCGGTCTGCCCGATGCGGCGGAGGATGCCCTGCATCTTCTCCAGGATCTTCTGAGTGAGCTCGGTTTCTTTGGTCTGGAGCTCCTGCTGGTACTGCACGTACTCGTTCTGCAGCTCGGTGAGGTCCGCCTGGTACTTCTCGACCTTCGTCTTGAGGGCGTCCTGGCTCAGCACGTCCTGCTGGCGCTCCAGGCTTTCCTTCTGGGCCTTGAGGCTCTCTTGCTTGGTGTTGAGAGACTTCTGGCGCTCGTCGAATACCTTCTTAAGTCGCCGCTTGGCCTGTCGGCCATCTTCTGTTTCGTTGATGGCACGCTGGAGGTCGACCACGCCGATTTTGACCTGCGCGTCCACGGTGGACGCCGATCCGGCGAGAATGACGGTAGCCAAAGCGATAGTAATGATTCTGCAAAAGCGCATTCGAGCATCCTTTCAGGCCCGCCGTAGCTAGCCGTTTGACGGGATCGGGTCAAGCCGCAGGGGTTATACGTGCGGTGGGGTGGTTTGATTCGCCTAGAACGACTGACCGATCGTGAACTCGAAGCGGATAGGGGCGTCCTGAGGCCTTCGGCGGATGGGAATGCCCCATTCGAAGCGGAGTGGGCCAAGCGGGGAGAACCATCGAATGCCGAAGCCCACCGAATAACGGAGGAAGCCGTTGATCCCGCACGGAGCAGATGAGCGGTCAGACTCGGGGGCGAGCGGCGCTTGGCAGTTTCCGAAGCCGTCGCGGAAGGCGAACACGTTCCAGGCGTTGCCGCCGTCGGTGAAGATCACGCCCTTGATGCCGACGGCCTCGATGA
>CAYZDM010000460.1:0-3161 GCA_964476875.1 uncultured Sandaracinaceae bacterium
CGGGCTCCCAATCGCGAGCACGAGCGTGGGGCACCGTTCTCCGGTGACCTAGTCGCACTCCCGTTTAGTGTGCCGCGCCCCAGTTGGGACCCCACCCTGTGTCGACTGGGAGTGGCACCGAGAGGGGTACGGCGTTGCTCATGCGGTCTACGACGAGTGCTTCGAGGGCTTCCTGTTCGTCGGGCGGCGACTCGAATACGAGTTCATCGTGCACGGTCAGCACCATGCGACTTCGTAGCCGCTCCCTTTCGAGGTCCCGTTGGATGCGCACCATTGAGATCTTCATGATGTCGGCCGCCGTGCCTTGAATCGGGGTGTTGCGGGCGATGCGCTCTGCAGCGGCTCGGAGGTTGCGGTTCGTGCTTCGAATATCGGCGAGCGAGCGGCGGCGGCCGAGCAGCGTCGTCACCAAACCATTGGCGTGCGCCTGCACGACCACCTCATCGAGGAAGGCTTTGACGCCCGCATATTGATCGAAGAACGCGTCGATGTACCGCTTGGCTTCGGCCCGCTCGATCTTGAGGTTTTGCGCCAGCGCGAACTGGGTCTGCCCGTAGATGACGGCGAAGTTCACCGTCTTGGCTTGCCCGCGCATAGTCTTGGTCACATCTTCGGGTTGGACACCAAAGAGAGCGCAGGCGGTCTGCACGTGGACATCGTCTCCCCGAGCGAAGGCGTCGACGAGGGCCGGGTCGCGGCTCAGGTGCGCCAGCACGCGAAGTTCGATCTGGGAGTAGTCCGCGGCGAGCATCGACCAACCGGGCTCGGGTACGAACGCATCGCGCACGCGGCGCCCCATCTCGGTTCGGATGGGGATGTTCTGGAGGTTCGGGTCGCTCGAGGACAGGCGGCCAGTCGCGGCGACCAGTTGATTGTACCGGGTGTGAATCCGGCCGGTGTCCGGATTCACCTCTCGCGGCAAAGCGTCTAAATACGTACTCTTGAGCTTGAAAACAGACCGGTATTCGAGGATCGCACGAGGCAATGGGTGAAGCAGAGAGAGCTCTTCGAGGACCGCGTGGTCGGTCGAGCGGGCGGTCTTTGTCTTCTTGACGACCGGCAAGCCGAGCTCGTCAAAAAGGATGGTCTCGAGCTGCCTGGGGGAGGCGACGTTGAACTCGTGGCCGGCCAGCGTGGTGCACTCAGCGTGGAGCCTTTCGAGCTCGGAGGTCGCTTCCTTGGAGAGCTCCTCCAGCGGTGCAGTGTCGACCCCGATCCCGGTGAGCTCCATGGTGGCCAGAACTTCCGCCAGCGGTAGCTCGATTTCATAGAACAACCGTTCGAACTCCCCCTCGTGCATGCGCGGAGTCAGGAGCTCGCTCAGACGAAACATGAAGTCGGCCCGCTCGTTGGCGTACACCGCTACGGGTTCCACCTCCACCTCGTCCCAGGTTGCCGCTTTCTTTCCCTTGCCACGAACCGAAGCTTGTTCGCTCAAGTCCCCGTCCAACTCGTGCCGTGCCACGTCCTCCAGTCGATGGGCATCTCGTGACGGGTCGAGAAGATAGCTCGCGAGCGACGGGTCAAACTGAACCCCGCGAAGAGGCACGTCCCGACGCGCCCAAAACACCCTTTCTCGCTTGGCGAGCGCGAATTTCGGAATGAGGGAGTTTGCGAGCAGCGGCGCCAACACCGGTTGCGCGTCCTCCCAGCTCAAATGATCCGGCGCGCCGATGTAGCGGTGACCGAGGGGAATATAGGCGCTGACGCCTTCCACCCAGCTCACCGCGACTCCGACGAGTTCGGCGAGAATGGGATCCTCGATGTCCATCACAGAGTAGACTGCGAAGCGACCGGTCTCCCGAATCGCGTTTGCGACTCGCGTCAGGCCTTCCGCCGTGGTGATCGTTTCGTAGTGTCCTTCCACCGAAGCAGGCGCTGAATCGTCCTGCGAGGCCGGTTCGAGCTGGGCCAATAGACGCGTGAGCTCTAGCTCGCTGAAGAGCGCGCGAAGCGCGTTGGTGTTGCCGCCGGTGTATCGGCGAGTCACCGCCTCGACGTCGATGGGAAGGTCCCCCCGAAGCGTGACGAGCTCCCGAGACTTCAGCGCGTCCTCCCGATGTTCGATGAGCTTGGCCTTCAGCGCCTTACGCGTGATGCTCTCGATGTTGTCATAGATGCCTTCGAAGCTGCCGTGCTCGTCGAGCAGCTTAGCGGCGGTCTTCTGCCCCACCGACGGAACACCGGGCACGTTGTCGGAGCTATCCCCCATCAGCGCCAACAGGTCACGAACTTGCGCCGGCTCGACCCCGAGTTTCTCGCGCGTCTCCTCGGCACCGAACACCTTGTCGCGCATCGTGTCGTACATCACGACATCGGGGCCTACCAGTTGGAGAAGGTCCTTGTCCGCGCTGACGATCACGACTCGGAGCCCCTTGGCCCGGGCCTGGTTCACAACCGTCGCGATGACGTCATCCGCCTCGAAGCCAGGCGCCTCAATCGGCGACATACCCCAGGCCTCGACGAGCTCGCCAACCCGAACCATCTGCTGTTGAAGATCGGGAGGCGCTGGAGGACGGTTCGCTTTGTAGGCCTCGTAGAGATCTTTTCGAAACGATCTCTGCTTGGAGTCCATCGCGACGATGAGCCTTTGGGGTTCGTGCTCTCGCAGCAACTTGAGCAGCATGCTGCTTACCCCCGCTACAGCGTGGGTCGGCTCGCCTTTGCTGTTCGAAAGCGGCGGTATGGCGTGGTAGGCGCGGAAGATGTAGGAGCTGATGTCGATCACGTAGATCGTCTCCGGATCCCCCTTCTTGGGTAACTTCTCCGCCATTCGTCGGCACCATCCGATGCCCGAAACCAGCGGTCAAGGGGTGAAGCCCGGTTGCGCAGCGGCGACGGCGCATGCTACGCGCACGAGCCGCAGGACCGAATCGACACGCTGTATGTTTGAGACGCTTACAAAGGGCTTTCGCAACGCCCGCAATCGACTCGCCGGAGTCGCCGAGCTCACCGAAGAGAACATCGATCAGGCGCTTCGCGACGTGCGTCTTTCGTTGCTCGAGGCGGATGTGGAGTTTGGCGTCACGAAGGCGTTCCTCGCCCGCGTGAAGGAAAAGGCGATCGGGCAGGTCGTCGAAACCGCGGTCAAATCCAAGAAACGCCAGGTAAAGGTCGGACCGGCCGAGCAGTTCGTGAAGATCTGCCAGGACGAGCTCGAG
>CAYZDM010000461.1:0-3152 GCA_964476875.1 uncultured Sandaracinaceae bacterium
GGCTCGTGAGCACGTCACGTTGCACCCCTCCCAGCAGCCGTCGCAAGCTCGGGTTGCGGCCCCAGCGCTCCAAGGTCGCCCCAAAGGAACGCGCCGCCGCGTCGAGGATCGGATGCGATTCGCCACCGGCGACCGTGGCCGTGATCCGTCGAATGCGTTCGCCTAGGTCTTCAGGGCCTGCTTCGTCCGTCACCCGGGCCAGTATAGGCCGGTTAGGCGTCTTCGTCGGTGACGACCGCTAGGTACGGCAGATTTCGGAACTTCTGCGCGTAGTCGAGACCGTATCCCACGATGAACACGTCCTCGACCGTGAACCCGAGGTAGTCGATGTCGACGGGTATCCGGGTACGGGCAGGTTTGTGGAGCAGCGAGGCGATCTTGAGCGACGCGGGCTGGCGAGTCGCGAGGTTCTGATGGAGGTACGACACCGTGAGCCCGCTATCGACGATGTCTTCGACCAGGATCACGTGCTTCCCCTCGATCGAGGTGCTCAAATCATTCGTGATCTGGACCACGCCGCTGCTCTCCTGCTGGTCACCATAGCTACGCACGCCGAGGAAATCGATCGCCACATCTAAGTCGATCTGGCGCGCGAGGTCAGCCGCGAAGACGTAGCTACCTTTGAGCACGGGCACGAGGACGACTTCCTGTCCCGCGAAATCCCGGGTGATGGCTCGACCGAGTTCTGCAACACGGTCGGCGATGGTGCCGGCGTCGATGAGAGGCTTCAAGCGCATGGCGGCCAATCAGTTCGCGGAAAAGACAATCGGGAACTTGGCGGGACCACCTTCGGAGGACGCCGGGAAGCGCCACCGTCGTACGGAGGCCTCCACACACGCGGCTAGGCCACCCGGACCGGAGCCCGCGGCGTTGACGGCCTTCACGCGACCCGACGAGGCCACGGTCACGGTCACGTCCAATCGGACGGAAGGTGGAGACTGTTGACCGCGAATCGCGCGCTCATAGCAACGCTGCAGTCGAGGCTTGTTGGTCGTCACGGTGGCGCGAACTCCATCGCCGTCGAGCGGCGGGTTCTTGCTCTGGGTGCTTCCCGATTTCTCGACTTCGATCTTGGCTGGAGCTGTATCAGCGCTCGAATCAAAGTCAGCGAGCAACTTCTGATCCGCGTCACTCAACGAATCACTCTTCGCGGGCGCGGCTGCAGGCTTCGGACGTGGAGCACGTCGAAACTTGCGCTTGCGTGGAGCGGCTGGCGCCATCTTCGGGCCGTCATCCGCAGGCGCTGGGGGCTCGACCAGGGGCTTCGGCTCACTTGCATCGGCTTCCTCGCCACCAACGACGTCACCCGCGGCTCCTTCGCCGTCGACAGCGTCGCCCTCGACTGGTTCGCCTTCCACGACGGTTCCCGCGGAGTCCGACTCCAAGGCCGGCTCAGTTTCACCGATCGCGACCTCGTCCGGTGCGGGCCCCTCAGCGGCAACCACTGGCTCCTGAACCGGCTTCGGCTTCGCCGGCGCCACAGCGGCTTGTGGAGATTTACCAAACAGATCCTGGAGCAACGAATCGCCAAATCGATCAAACGCCAGAGAGGCCACCACCCCGGAAAACACAGCAACAGCGATGATCACCGCCAGGATGCCGAGCGACATTCCTCCGCGCGGCTCCGCGGTCGCCAGGGCTGCTTGAGGCGGCACTGCGGGTACCGAAACTCGCTCGTCAGGCTCTGGTGGAAGACCCGAGTACGACCCCAAATGGGGCGGCGATTGGAACACGCCCGCAGGACCGATCGGCGCCGGAGGCTGCGACATCTGACCGAGCGCGTCGGGCGAGTCCAGCTCGGGCTGCAATGCATCAGCAAGCGGTGCGAACTCCATGCGTCCGTCCTCCGGCGAAGCGACCGGCGCAGGCGGAGGTGGTGGGCCCGGCGCCACGGCTGGCATATCTGATTCGGTGATCGAAGTGCGCGAGTCGACGAACGGCGGCATCGACGAGAACGAAGTACGTGACGGTGCGCCGGAGTGTCGACGTTCGTAGAGCAAAGCCATGAGTTCCGGAAGGGTTGCGAGTGGTCGCCACTCGTCAAAGCCTTCACGCCAAACCAGCGTGTACTCGCTCACGGCGCTCGCATCGATCTTGTGCGCCATCTCTTCGAGACGAATCGGACCAACCGGCACGTCGTTGATCGAGACATGCCACTCGGGAATTTCTGTCTCACCCTTCGGCTGAGTATCCGGCACTGGAAGCGCTAGGCCCGGATGCTGTCCTGCAACCGCAACCCTCGACGAAGCCGGGGCAGACGACAACCTACGTGAAACGGCAGCCGGTCGACGTGGCGGCATGGACGAAGGGCGTCGACGAACCGGCGAAGCGGGTCGGCGTGCGCGCGCTGTCGGCGCCTCATGCCCAAATGTCGATGCGGGTTCGGACTTGCGCACCACTTCTTCGAAGCCGTACGCCGCTCCTGCGGGAACCGTGACATCGGGATCGCCTTGACGTCCGTCGATCAGGATCTTGTGGTCGCACTTGCGACACGGAAAACGCACGACGCGACCCCGGACTTTTTCGTCCGAGATTTTGTACTTGGCATTGCAGCTATCGCACTCGAATCTCATCGGCCTCATCATTTGTGGGCAAGCACACTGACTTGCTCCGTTTCCAGCTTGGCATCGACAAGATCGTAGCGCGAATTGATGGGCTTATTCAATAGGAACGCAAATTTTCACATGCCGGAAAGCACATAGTACCGGCCCTCGATGTCGTCGTAGAGCAGTACGAGCTGGTTTTCGCCTATTCGACGGCTCCAGCGCTGATCTTCTTCATCGTAGGCAATTCGGAAGCTGGCGCTGTAGCGATAGGCGATGTTCACCCGGTCCATTTCCCTAGTGATCGTGCGGTATTTGATCTCGTAGCGGACATCCGTGACGCGCTCCCGCCAACGGCCGAACTTCGATCGCAGCTCACGATAGTCGATGTCGTCATCACCAATAGGCGTGCCGTTGTCATCGAGATACTGCGGGTGGGCCATCGCCAGAAGTGCGCCGACATCCCGAGATTCCACCGCATTTCGGTAGTTCTCCATGAACGTGATCACGGCCCGGTTCGCAGGCGTGTCCGCCACAGTGGTGTTCGGAATGTTCTTCTGGCAGCCCGAAGCGGCGAGAAGAAACGCACCCAAAGCCACGGTGGTTAGG
>CAYZDM010000462.1:0-3142 GCA_964476875.1 uncultured Sandaracinaceae bacterium
TCTCAAACCGCCCCATGCACTCGGCCACAAATCGACCTGCTCCGTCGGTAGCAGTGGAGCCATCCCGATCTGCCCGCGAAGCTCATTGCACTTCTCCGGCATCACCGGGAACAGCATGACCGATAGCCATCGAAGCGTCTCGAGCACCGTGTAACAGACCTCCCCGAGTCGGGTCTTGTCGTCGTCCTTCGCGAGTTTCCAGGGTTCGGTCGTGTCGACATACTTGTTGGCCGCCGACACGAGCTCCCAGATGGCGTCGAGGGCGCGATGAAACGCCAGGGCCTCGATGTGGCCCGCAGCTCGTTCGGCGGTCTCGGTTGCCTTGGCGATCAATTGCCGATCTACGTCCTGGAGCGCATCGAGGTTTGCCGTTGGTACACGGCCGTCGAAGTTCTTTTTCACGATGCTCGCGACGATCCGGTTCATCAGATTGCCCAGCCCGTTTGCGAGCTCGCCGTTGTAGCGATTGAGCAGGTTCTGATGGCTGAAATCGCCGTCCTGGCCAAAGCCGACCTCGCGCATGAGGTAGTACCGAAGCACGTCGGCCCCAAACGCATCGACCAGCGGGCCCGGAGGGAGGAAGTTGCCGAGCGACTTAGACATCTTCTCCCCATTCACGGTGAGCCACCCGTGCGCCCAGATCTGCGTCGGGAGTCGAATGCCCGCGCTCATCAAGAATGCCGGCCAGTAGATCGCGTGAAATCGAAGAATGTCCTTGCCGACGATGTGGGTGATCGCCTCCGACGATTGCCAGAACTCGTCGTAGAGCGGAGCGTCTCCTTCTTTGGCGGGTCCGCCGAGCGCGCTCACGTAGTTCATCAAGGCGTCGAGCCACACGTACACCACGTGCTCCGGGTCGTCGGCGACGGGGACCCCCCAACGGAAACTCGTTCGCGAAATCGACAGATCTCGCAGCCCCTCTTTGACGAACGACTTCACCTCGTTGAAGCGGGCTTCAGGCTGCACGAAGTCGGGATGCGCAGCGAAGTAGTCGAGCAGAGGTTGGGTGTACTTGCTCAGTCGAAAAAAGTAGCTGCGCTCCTTGATTCGTTCGACTGCTTTCTTGTGAATCGGGCAGAGGTTGCCTTCGAGAAGCTCTTTTTCGGTCTTGAAGGATTCGCAGCCGACGCAGTACCAATCTTCGTAGTCGTCGAGATAGATGTCGCCATTGTCCTGCATCAACTTCCAGAGCGCCTGCACCCGGTCGCGGTGCTGGGCCGAAGTCGTGCGGATGAAGCCGTCGTGGGCACACCCAAGCTCTTCCCACGCAGAGCGAAAGGGAGCCGCCATTTGGTCTACGAAATCTTGCGGAGCGAGCCCCGCCTCCTTGGCGCGACGCTCGATCTTCAGGCCGTGCTCGTCGAGGCCAGTCAGGAAGTAGGCAGGCCTTCCGCGGAGGCGCGCATAGCGAGACACCACGTCCGCGGCCACGGTCGAGTACGCGTGGCCGATGTGTGGCCGATCGTTGACATAGTAGATCGGCGTGGTGACGTAGATTGGGCGAGCCATTGCGCGCCCGAGACTAGCCAAAATCAGACGAGACGCCACCTAGCGCATGTTTCGGAGACCAAACAGCAGCGAGTCGAGCGCGACTTGGCGGTTGGCGTTCTGCTGCATCGCCTGCACGCACTCGTGAATGAGGGAGACCCGTGCCGCTGCGGCGCTGGTGGAGACCGAGGACATTCGCTCTTGGAGTTCCTCGCTCCGCGTGGCGAAACCGAGCTGTCCCGGCGCAGCACCCAGTGACGCTACCGCGATGTCTCGATAGAAAGCCTGGAGGGTTAGGAGTGCTAGATCGAGGTCCTCGCGTCGCACGAGTTGATCCGAGAGCTCCACCAGTGCCCCCGGGCCCGAACCACGGACCGCATCGTCGACCGATATCATCAAGTCGGTCAGTGCATCGACCGCACCATCTGTCGCGAGCGCTAGCGCCACGTCTGCCCTGCCTCCGCTCAGTGCGACCGCCGACGCGATCGAAGGCTCCGGGACGCCTTCAGCTTTCAGGATGTCGGTAAGGACCGCTTTGGGCAGGCGAGCGAACCGAACTCGTTGGCACCGGGAGCGAATGGTCGGCAGTAGGGAGTCCGGTCGCTCCGAGGTCAGAATGAAATGTACGTTCGGCCGCGGCTCCTCCAGCGTTTTGAGCAGGGCGTTGGCGGCCTCGGGCTGAAAGACGGGGAACGAGACGTCTGCCTCGGGGAAGATGAAGAAGGTCGAGGTTGCCTCGAACGGGGCAAACTGTGCGAGCGGTAGAATCTCGTTTCGCAGCACCTCGACTTGAATGTTGCGCTTGCCTTCATCGCGCGGCCGGAAGACGCGCACGTCCGGGTGCGCTTCCGATTCGATGCGGTCCGCGATGTGCGGGTCGCCGCCTGAGACGACATCGGTCGCGAATGCGATGGCGGCGCGCGCCTTCCCAACGCCGCTTGGTCCGTCGAAGATATACGCAGAGGCGACGCGTCCGTGCTCACGGGCGCGGAGCAGAGATCGAACCGCACCCTCCTGTGCACGCACGGCGTCCAGCGCACTCATCGACCTGAGCCTCCCGTGAAGATCGAAATCGCGATCGTCTGCACCGCGTCCACGACCTCGTCCGGCGAAAACGCGTCCGGGTCGACGAATGCCTGCATGACGAGGCCATCGAGCAGGCCGATAACGACCCGTGGCAGGAGGTTGAGCGAAATGCGCGGTTCGAGGCCGAGCGGGACCAGGTTCTTTTCGAGGTAGCCTCGGATCTGCTGCGCACCCAGTTCGTAGAACTCTGCCAGTTTGGGGCGAAGCGACTGATCGTAGAGGCTGAGTGCGATCAGGTCAGCGACCACCAGCGCTTCGTCGGTCCGTTCCGCGCGCGTTGCCCAGAGCTCTTCGAGGGACTTCCGAAGGGCCTCGAACGGGTTGTCTGATGGTAACCAGGCTTTCACCGTACGTGCTTGCACCACATTGCACGCGGTCTCGAGGACGGCGTGGATCAGCGCTTCTTTGGTCGGGTAGTGATAGTGAAGCGCGCCCTTGCTCATGCCGGCCTCTTTGGCGATCTCGAGCAAGCTCGTCTTGGCGTAGCCCTGGCGCGCGAGAACGCGGATCGCCGCGTCGATGATCTGCTGGGAGCTGACTGCGCTCTTTGCGTACGCCGTGAGCGGGG
>CAYZDM010000463.1:0-3141 GCA_964476875.1 uncultured Sandaracinaceae bacterium
TTCAACTTTCGGCGCTGCCCGACGTCGGTCAGTCCCGCACTGTGATACTGCAACTCGTCCCCTTCAGCAGGGGCGGTCACCCACCGACCCTCGCGCCTTCAGACTAGCGAAAAACTAGCGCGTCCACCAAGAAGAGCGCGGAAATCGCACTCTGCGACCTCTCTCACCGCTGACAAGGGAGGGGCGGCTGCTAAGCTCGGCCCGCATGAGTGACGGAGAAGCCACCGAAGACCTCCAATCCGCCTGGGAAGGGCTCCTGACAAGCCGAGAGCGCCTGGGCTCGGACCGAAAGCTCGCCAGCCTGGCGCTGGAGCTGATCCAACAGATGGGCAATGGCGGCCCGCATCGGGAGGTGCTGCGCCAGGTCGCAGAGTCATGGAGCGACGACTGGCGACTGACCCTCACCGCCGCCTCGCTCCTCATCGAGCAAGCGGGCCGGCGCGGGATGGACGAGCCCACGCTGAACGAGGACGGACCAGCTGCATGGGCGGCTACCGCCATTCAACTCAGCCTGGAGGGGCTGGGGGAGGCCGAGAAGAAAGACGGCGACGTCGCCGGCAACCTTCACGCAACCCTCGGCAACGCGCTCCGGCTCTGCGGTCCAGGTCGCGATGCGGAAGCTCAAGAAGCGTTCACGCGTGCAATTGAGATCGACCCCGAACGCGGAGAGTGGTGGTACGACGCCGGCCTCCTCGACAAATGGCGCGGTCGTTTCGACGACGGCTATGCCGCCAACGAGCAAGCCCGCATGCGCATGGGCGCGCAACGACCGGTCCTCTGGAATCTAGCCATCTGCGCCACTGCACTCGGCAAAGCGGAAGAAGCCCTCGAAGCGTGGGAAGAGATCGGCGTCCCCGCCCGCCTCGATCGCTCGCGTGGCATGCCCTACGTCGCAGGCCTTCCCCCGATGCTACTGCGAGTGCTCTCGCGTACGCCGGCTACGGACGGAACCTCGCCGCTCCCCGACAAGGCTGTCGGGTTCGAGCTCGTGTGGATCGCGCCGCTCAGTCCATGTCATGGCGTCGTGCAGTCACCGACATTTCGTGACGCACCGATCGACTACGGCGACTTGGTGCTGTGGGACGGCGCTCCGGTTGCCGCGCACAAGACCTCCGAGGAGGAGACCGTGCCGGTGTTTCCGTTACTCGAGGTCCTGCGACCGGGGAACGAGCGGCGCTGGCCCTTCGTCGCTTTAGAACGCGAGGCAGGTGCCCTCGAGGGGCTCGAAGGGGACCTGCCTGAGGGAAGCCGCGTGTTCGTGCAGCACGCTCGGGTAGACCATCACTGCGCGGCGTGTGCAGCCGGAGAACCGCACGAGCACGCATCCGCAGAGACGACGCCCGGCCCCGAGGGCCTGACGCGTGGGAAGCTCATCGTACAGCCGGGTCAGGACCTCGACGCGTTTCGGACTGCCTGGGACGCCGCGATTGGGCGCCGTTCCTTGTCCATCTCGCTCCCAGGACTCTACGAAGCCGTCGGCGACTCCAAGCAGGCCGGGCAGGAGCATCAGGCTTGGCGCGGGATCGAAGGGAAGGCATTGCGTCAGAAGGCGCGTGCGTGAGTGCTGGCGAGGCAGGCCTGCTTCCGTCTGAGCAGTACCCCTTCGAGGGCCTACCTCGACTCGATGAAACGACAACGCAGGAGCGGCGTCAGCTCGTCTTCTTGGTTCTGTCGGGCCTGTTCCTCGGAACGCTCGCGATGCTGAACATTCTCGGCGTGACTCGATTCCTCGATCTCAGCTTCCAGGTTCCAGGAACGGGCGTCACGGTGCCCATGCCGCTCGCGATCGGCGCGCTCCCGTATCCGATAACGTTCCTATGCACCGATTTCATTTCAGAGCTCTACGGTCGTCACCGGGCCAACCAAGTCGTGTGGATGGGCCTGGGCCTGAACCTCTGGGTCATACTCATCCTCTGGGTCGGTGGCGCACTGCCTGGCTTCGAGCCTGTCGACGATCCACACGTGGGCGTGTTCTTCGAAGTGCGCCGACTCGCCTTCAGCGCGGTCACCGCTTCGATGATCGCATACCTCGCCGCGCAGTTCGTCGACGTGCAAGTTTTCCACTTCTGGAAGCGCCTCACCAATGGCCGTCACCTTTGGCTGCGCAACAACGGCTCGACGCTCGTGAGTCAATTGGTCGACACCACAGCCGTGATTCTGATCACGCACTTCCTTGCCAAGGGCCTCCCGATCGACGCGAGCGAGCGTCTATGGCCCCAACTGCTGACGTTCATCGCGGCGGGGTACAGCTTCAAGCTGGCCGTCGCATTGCTCGACACTGTCCCGTTCTACATTGGCGCGAAGCACCTGGGACGATACCTACGGATTCACCCGATCCATGGCACCGCCCCTTGATGAGGTTGGGTTCGGGTAGCGCTACTGACCTTCGCTGTTGTCGAAAATGTAAACGGCACCACTGTTGGGAATCGAGTTGCTGGTCGGCACGCCGTTAGCGCCCACTACGACCTCGATCATCCCCGTCTTCGGTGCGTACGATCACACAACTCACACATTGGCGCACATTGTCTTTCGCAGGAAATGTGAAGCTTCGCAGATTGTGGCGGAGCATGCCCCTGTGTCTCCCATCGCCAACTCGTTCGGCCCGTACCGCCTGATCCGGCGGCTAGGCACGCACGGGTGGGGAGACACACACGTGGCGAAGCGGGTTGGGACGGGGGGCTTCGAGAAGCGGGTCGTGATTCGCCGCGTGGCCGCCTCGTCGGCCGAGGGTGCATACCAGACTGACATCGTAATCCACGAGGCCAAGCGGGGTGCCGCGTTGTCGCACGCCAACATCGCCCAGGTTCTCGACGTCGGCGCCCTCGACGGGGACCTCTTCATCGCGACCGAGCATGTCCCAGGTCGTTCACTCGGCGAGGTTCTTCGTGTTCGCAGAACGCTGGATTGGGGGATGGCGGCGCACATCGCGGCCGAGGTCGCTGCGGCACTCCGCTACGCGCACGGACGCCGGACGGCGAGCGGCGAGTTGCTCAGGTTGGTCCATCGGCGCCTCACGCCAGCTCGAATCATGCTGAGCGGCGGCGGCGTGAAGGTCGCCGGATTCGGGGTCTCGTGGGCGTGGCCGCCGACCGCAGAGTATCGCTCGCCCGAGGAGGCGCGAGGGGAGCCGGTGGACGGCCG
>CAYZDM010000464.1:0-3135 GCA_964476875.1 uncultured Sandaracinaceae bacterium
CCTCCCGGACGCCCCAACACGGAATGACGTGAAGACAGCGCTTCAGGGTGTCAGCGGCGGAGTGAAGGCTTGCAAGAAGGACGCCGGCGGAACCGCGGCGGTCAACGTCGTGTTCAGCGGCAAGACCGGTCGCGCCTCGAGCGCCAAGGTCGCTTCGGGACCGTTCAAGGGAACGCCGGTCGGCGCTTGCGTCGAAACGGCTGTCAAGCGTGCACGCGTGCCACGTTTCAAGCAGTCGTCGTTCAAGGTCACGTTCCCGTATCGGCTCTAGAGGCTCTCTAGAAACCGCACCCCGGTCGCCACACCGAATCCGGTTCCACCCTTCGGCAATCGCCCGTGCGGACGATCGGTGAAAGAAGGGCCGGCGATGTCTAGGTGCATCCAGGTGGTCTCGGCGATGAACTCCTTGAGGAAGAGCGCCGCGGTGATCGAGCCGCCGTACCGGCCGCCGATGTGTTTGAGATCAGCGATGGCGCTCTTGAGCGTGGAGCGTAGCTCGGTGTCGAGCGGCATGCGCCAGAACGACTCGCCCTCCCCTTTGGCCGCGTCGAGGTACTTGGATGCGAGCGCGTCGTCGTCGGTGTAGAGGGCGGCGCGCCACGGGCCCAGCGCCACCATGCATGCGCCTGTGAGCGTCGCGTGGTCGATCATGTAGTCGGGTTTGAGCTTGCGCACGGACCACGTGAGCACGTCGGCCAACACCAAGCGACCTTCCGCATCGGTGTTGATCACCTCGACCGTCTTGCCCTCCAGCGACTTGTAGACATCGCCTGGTCGGTAGGCTTTCGCGCCGGTCATGTTCTCTGTAGAACCGATGACCGCGTGGACCTCGATCGGGAGCTTGAGGCGCGCTGCTGCGAACACGATGCCTAGCGTGGTCGCCGCGCCCGCCATGTCGCACTTCATGTCGATCATCGAAGGCCCTGGCTTGATGCATAGGCCACCGGAGTCGAAGGTGAGGCCCTTGCCGACAAAGACGACCTTCTTTTTGGGGCGGGCAGGTTTGTAGACCACGTGGATGACGCGAGGCTCTATCGCGCTGCCCTTGTTGACCGCGAGGAGCAGGTTCATGCCCTCCTTCTCGATGCGAGCCTTGTTCCAAACGCGACATGGAAGGCCGAGCTTGCGCGATTCCTTGGCGGCCGCGCGCGCGAGCGTCACTGGGTTCAGATCGTTGGGCGGGCAGTTGACGAGGTCGCGGGCGAAATTTGTGCTCTCGGCGATGGCCTTACCCGCACGAACCGCCGCGGCGAGGCCACGCGTGCTCTTCGGGGCGCCGACGATGACAGTCGATTTGAGCGAGGACGCGCCGGCCTTGTCGCTCTTGTACTCGGTGTACCGATAGGCCCCCGCGATGAGCCCGTGCGACACTGCGCGGACTGACTCCGGCGTCACGTTGGGCAGTTCGACGGCAGCGGTCTTTCGTGCACGAGCGACCGTAGCCAGTGCGTGACCGAGGTTCCATGCGATCTTCTGCGCGTCGGTTTCCGAGCCGATACCCACCAGAAGCAACCACCGGGACTTCGCGCTTCCAGCCGACCCCACCTTCAGCGTTTGCGACGCCTCGCCGGCAAATCGCTCGTCCGTTGCGAGTGGCTTGACGCTTCCCTTGCCCGTGACCACCTCGATCCGGCCCAGGGCTCGATTGAGCTTGGTCTTCCCCGATGGGATGGCGATGGCGACGATGTCAGCGGTCGACTTGTCCCAAGTGCTCTCAGAAAGTGAAATCTTCATCTGACTCCTTCTCGACGTAGTCGGCGGGATACTGACAGGAACTTCTGCGCCCAACAAACGAAAGCCGGACCCCTTCGTATGACGGGCGCCGTCGCTTGAAGGCCAGGTCGCCAACGCGGGCGTCGTAGTCACCGAGGATCACTAGCGCGAGCGATGGCACTAACCGTGCATTCGATTCGAAGAGCAATCTAACAGGAGGACACATGCTCGAAGAAAACAAGGTGAAGATCGCGTACACCATCGTGGAGCGAAACAAAGATGGCCGAAAGTTCTGGGTTCGCGTGGGGGCCGCGTTTGTAAACCGCGATGGAAGCCTCAGCGTTCGGCTCGATGCGATGCCAGTCAACGGCGAGCTACAGATCAGAGACTACCAGCCGAGGGAGGCGCGCGAGACGACGACGCGGGAAGAGGCGGCCTGATGGTGCGCCTGGTGCTTCTCTTGGTCGCGATCGCAGGATCCGGGAGTCCCGCCTTCGCAGCCGACGACGCAGCCCCGTCGGAGCAGGGACCACCGAGCGCCGAACAGGACGAGCGCATCAACATCAACGAGGCGGGGTCCGAGGAGTTGACGCGGCTTCCAGGTATCGGACCCAGCCGCGCTCAAGCCATCATCTCAGAGCGCGAGAGGCGTCGGTTTCGCCGGGTCGAAGACATCATTCGGGTACCGGGCATCGGGCGGAAGACCTTCGGGCGAATCCGTCACGCCATTCGCGTCCAATAGACGCTACCCCTGTCGGGTCGAACAGCCTAGGGTCTGACCCATGGTCTCGACGATCCAGATCCGCGAGGCGGACGACTCCGACCGCGACGTGCTCTTGGACTTTCACCAAAACCTCTATCAGGCGCACCGCGATCTGGTCGTCGCGAAGGAGGATCTCCCTCTCATCGCGTACCGGGACTACGAGCGTATTCTCCGCGACGACCTGCGGGCGCTGCTGAAAGCCCAGAACAGCCACGTCCTGCTAGCGGAATCCAAGGGCGTGGCCGTCGGCTACATCACGGGACGCGCCACCGTGGAACCGGGGCGACTCCTGCCGCGCAAGGGCGTGGTCGAAGACTGGTTCGTCGTTCCCGCGTCCCGGGGCTCCGGCACCGGCACTCTACTCCTTCACGAACTCGAGACGCGATTCGCCGCCGCCGGTTGCGAAGTGGTCGAATCCGCCACCTGGTCCAGCAACGAGGGGGCCAGACGAGCCCATACCGCACTGGGATTCAAGGAAATCCAAGTGATGTTCCGCAAACGCCTATAGGCCGGCCCGGCTCGCGCCAAGATCGCAACTGAATCACCGGAGAACGGCGCGCGACGCACGTGCTCGCGAGCGGGGCCCCGTCGCCGTCTCCACACACCTCCCTAAGAGGGGCTCCTTGCCCACTCGCTGTGCCGCACATCGCGCACCGTTC
>CAYZDM010000465.1:0-3119 GCA_964476875.1 uncultured Sandaracinaceae bacterium
CGCGTTTGTACACGTCGAGTGCGTCCTGGTAGACGAGGGCGTTGAGGTCGGCGCCAGCGCGGCAAATCGGCTTGTCCCGGTTGGCGGGTCTGGTGCAGTCAATCTTATCTGCACCCGCGGAGAACGTGCATTCCCGCTCTTGGATGTCCGTCGCCAAGCGTCGGATCTCCTCGGTGTCCTCGGTGGCCATCGCCATCGCGCGTAGGTTCTCCCAGGCGATCTGGCCGGTCGCGTCCGCCTCCGGACCGGCGCACCGATCTTCGTAGATGCGCGTGAAGCGTGCGTCGGCCTGCGGCCAGAAGCCGTATCGGTACAGGAGCAACGCGTTGTTGTAGTCATACGCCGCCCGGACGCCTTCCGTATCGCGGCTCGGCGGAACGCGCGTGAGGTAGATCTCGCGGGCGCGAGCTAGCCGCTGCACGGTTTCTGGCATGGCGACGGGTTGGACCGAGGGCGGCGCGCCTGCAGGTAGGGGTGGCTCTTCGCGAATCACTAGCCGACCCTCTTCCACGTCCCGGTCAGCGATGCGGTTCAGGGATTCGACGACGCGCCGTGCGGACTCCGCGAGATAGGCGTCGTCCACGTTGGAGTCGCGCACCTCGGCGTACTCCGTGGCGGCCTGTTCGTAGTTCTTCGACCAATACAGCGCGTCTGCGAGGTTGTAGTGCAGTTCGTACCCTTGCGGATTGTTCGGGTAGCGCTCGAGGTAGCCGCGGTATGCGGTCGCGGCCAGTTGGTACTCGACCCTCGCGTCGCGACAGAGGCTCACGTTGCGGTCCTCGACGCACTGCTGACGTAGGCGCTGCGCCACGCGATGGTGGTGGATCGCCGTCACGATGAGGGCGTTCTCGGCGAGTTGCTCGGCGCTCCGCTGCTCCGCGGGGCGGTCCATGTTGGCGTTCCACCACGGGCTTCCCTGCACGTACTGGGTCAGCTCGGAGCGAGCGACAATCGCATCCTCGAACTCGTTGTGCATCTGGTGCGCAACCGCAATGTCGTTCAGGATCTCCGGGGTTCGGTGGTGGTTGGGCCAATTGGTGATCGCCAAGCGCCAGGCCGCGATCGCCTCGGTGTACTTGGCTTCGTCGAAGTAGACTTGTCCAAGCTGGAAGTAGATCTCAGGCGTCCAGGCGCGGTCCTGCGGGATCAGGGAAGCGTCTTGAATGCGTTCGATACCAGTCGGGTTCCCCTCGATCGGATCCGACACCTGATTCTCGTTCCAATCGTCGTATGCGAAGGCGATGCCGAGGTATTCGATGGCTTCGGGGCGAAGCTCTGACCCAGCCTTGCCTGTCTCGCTTCGAGCGTCGTCTGACCACTGAACCAATCTGCCGAAGTGTCGAATGGCCTCGGGATAGCGGCTTGCCCGATAGTATGCCCAGGCAACTTTGTAGAGCGCGAGATTGTAGTTTCGGTCTCGCGGATTTTCGAGGATGCGTCCGTAGGCTGCGATCGAAAGGTCGAGCGCATTCTGACCGCCGAAGTCATCGAAGTGATATTCGCCGATTCGGAACCAAGTCTCGCTGACGAAGCGCGCCTGTGGTGTGATCGGTCGGCAGTTTACGTATGGGTTGACGAACTTGCCGCCAGTGGACGCGCCAAGCGGTCGCCCGTCGAGCGTCAGCGCTGGGTACTTGGCCCGTTCCGCCGCCGATGCGTCTGGGGGTGCTGGGCGCCAGTCCGGGTCGTAGTCATATTTGTCGGCACAAACCAGTGCGAGCCATGCAGCCACCGCCTCGTCCGGCCGACCCATCTCGTTGAGCGTGTAACCGATCAGGTAGTAGACGCCATCCGCACGCTCATAGGCAGGGAACCGGCGCGCCAGGGCCTTGTAGAGCTTCACGGTCGGCGCGAAGTCGGGCGAGGTCGGAAGGTTGTCTTCGGCGGTGAGGTCTCCGGCGTCGCGCGCGGCTTGCGCTTCGTCGTACAGCCTTTGGAAGTCGACGGCGCTTCGCTCGAAGTAGAGCTCCCCCAGACGGAACATCGCGTCCGGCGTGTAATTGGGATGGTTCGGGTAGCGGCGAATGAAGTCTTCGAATACCCGGATTGAATTCTCACGGGCTTCGTTGAAGGCGCGCTCCTCCGTCTCGAGGTGCTCGCCGTACCAGCGATCGCGCTCGCGCCGTTGTTGGAGGTACTCGCGCCGCACCAGCGATGTGACCGTCGAGCGGAACGCTTCCCCGGTTTCGGTGAAGCGGTCGACCTCCTGTTCGAGCTGCCGCAGAGCCTCGAGCTGCTGCTCGGTGGGGGGCGGGCGTTGATCCACGATGCGTTTTTCGGTGTCCCGCAGGAACGGCGGCAACGTGACATCGGTAGCGCCTTCCCAAGGCGCGGCTTCGGCCTCTTGCGCCGCCGCGGGAACGGCAGGGCAAAGCCCGGCGCAAGAAAGCGCCACGGCGGCGAGCCAGGCGGCGGTGCGACACGGGCCCATCATGGGGCGCCCTCGCCGCCTTGGTTCTCGTCCATCACATCGCGAAATTCATCGTCGAGCGCTTGAAGCTCGCGCGCCCGTTCTCGCGTCAGCGCGTCGATGCGCAGACGGTGATCTTCACGCTTTGCCCAGGATACGTCGATCTTGCCGAGGTCGGCGCGCAGGACCAGGTCGTAGAAGCGTTCGTGAACACGATTGAAGTTGATGTACGTGATCGCGCCGACGACGTCCTCGGTTTCGCCCTCGAGCGACTTGAGCGCAGCACGGTAACGCACCAGATTGACGGTTTCCTCGTCGACGACGACCAGCATCTCCGCGGCCCGCCTCTGCACCACCGCGGCAACCTCTGCATCGCGCTGATCGAGCTGACGTTCGACGGCTTCCACCCGGGAGAACGCAGTGTCGAATGCGCGACCGCCAGACCCTGCGAGTTGCCGCTCTCGCTCGACCAGGTCCAAGAACTTGGAGCGTTCTGCGTCGTCAGCTTGGTAGCGCTTGTCACCCACGCCGACGTGAAGACGGCCGACTTCGAGGCGCCGCCGTATCCAGAGCAGTTGCTCTTCGTACTCTTGGATCTCGGCTTCGTGCTGCGCGAGTTGCGCGTCCACGGTGTCCGGGTTCACCTTCTGAGGATCGACCGCCACCAATCCGGTCCTTGACGCCACGATGCGAGCTTCGAGCCCGAGTA
>CAYZDM010000466.1:0-3105 GCA_964476875.1 uncultured Sandaracinaceae bacterium
CAAGAGAGCGATCGAACCCTCGTTCACTGGGGAGCTGCCCATCTTCATGCCCGAGGTGCCATTTGCCAGCCATGTAGGAGCGATACCCTCCGGTGCGCAGCACCTCGGCCATGCTCGCCACTCGCTCGTTCAGATACCCTTCGTAGCCGGGCTGGCCCCGCTGTGCGTCGGACAGCAGCTCGGCCATGGTGCCGAGGCCGGCCTGGTGATTGTCCGTCCCGCTGAGAAGCATGGAGCGACTGGGCGAGCAGGAGGCCGAGGTGTGAAAATCGCTCAGCCGGATCCCGGCAGCCGCCAATGAGTCCACATTGGGGGTATCGATCTCTCCACCGAAGGCGCCGACGTCCGTGTATCCCATGTCGTCGACCATCACGATGAGGAAGTTCGGACCTGACTCTTCCGTGGTCTCGATCTGCGGAGGCAGGGCCTCTGGGGCAGCGGAGCTCGGGGCGTCTGTTTTCGTGCAGCCGATTCCCAGGGCGACGAGCCCGAACAAGCTGACATATGCACTGCGCTTCATGAACCTCATCCTTATGTGGTCTTCTCGAAACCCCTTGTGCCAGGTAACATCTGGGAACGCCAATCGTAGAGTCCCGCGAACTGCACGGAAGATTCGGACGACGCCCTCCAATGCGGGAGTGGCTCCTCGTCGATCGTCCAACTCCACAAATCAACTCACTCGAGCAAACAACCATGAACATCAAAGAGCTTCACCAGGAGATCATCGACGCCCTACAGAAAGGGGACTTCGTCGGTCCGATCGAGAAATTCTATGCTGAAGACGTCGTTGTTCAAGCCAACGACGAGGCTCCGACCACTGGCCGTGACGCTATCGCGGCTGCTGAAAGCGACTACGTCGAGGGCGTCACGGCCTTTCACGGAGTCAAGGTCCATGCGACCGCTATCGACGACCAAGGCAACGGCAACGGAGTGGTGTTCTACGAATGCGAGATGCACTGGGAGCACACCGGTCGCGCGAAAGTCGACATCAATCAGACGGTGGTCGAACGCTGGAAGAACGGAAAGATCGCGTCGATTCACTTCTACGGCGACATCCACCTTTAGTGAGCAGTCGCGCGAGTGCCTGGCTCGAAGCTCTGCGACGTCCCTCGGAGCTTCGACCTTGACCTGGGCGAGCGCGGCGACGACAGCGGCGCAGGGAATCGAACCCGAAGCGCCGCGCTACGCTAACCCTGCGCTCTGGTCACTGACGATTTCGGCTCGGGAGTACGCGAGAGCGTTGGTGTTCGAACACGCGCTTGGTGCTTGAGGGCGCCAGCAGCCCTCTGTCTGGTCGGTGATGGGCAGCTCTTGCTGCAGCGGCTCACCTCCCACGCGGGCTCGCGTTCTGAGCTTGATCAGAGCGTATACGGGGACCCGCTTTAGGCCGCGACTGCGGCAATGATCGTAGCCAGCCCCATGACACCCCAGATGGTCAGGAACACGAGACCTGTTTTCACGCTCCGAGGCGTGCCTATCCGCAAACCACGCCGGCGCATTGCGATGCGAGTGGCGACACCTCGCCCGGCGAAGTAGACGTACATTCCGCCACCGACGAGCCCAAAATACGACCATGCGCTGTCGTCTACGATCAACAGCACGCCTGCGACCACCAGCGTCCATAGGCTGAGAAAGTCCCAGAGCGCTTCGCCGCGGAGATCCGCCCAGAACGTCGGCTCGACCTCCGCCTCGGCTTCCGCAAGGCCCAGTTTCACACCGGTCGCCGGAGCGAAGCAGACGATCGCCTGCCCTCCCCAGCACAACATCGACAACGCGACGATCACGATTCCCGAGAAGACGTGCATGGTGAGTGTTCCTTACCACAGCTCAGTCCGACTAGAATGATCGGACCTCAGAGCACCGTTCGACGCAATGCCGCCTCCGATGGATCAGGTCGCTCTAGCAATGAGGATTGTCTGCTTATCCGTCATTTCTAGAACAGGTACGCGAGGTTTAACTGCAGCTGATGGTAGCCAGTTCTGTACGACGTCGTCGTGGCGCTGTTCATGCTGATGGAGTAGTTCAAGTCGAAGTTGAACATGGCCAGATCGAAGCTCGTGCCGAAGCGGGCGAGGGCCTGGTAGATGGCGAGGTTGTCTGCCTTGGGACTGAGCCGGAGCGAAGATTGGCCATCTCTGCGAATGATGATCTTCGTGTTGAAATGATTCACGTAGCCGCCGTAGATGAGCCATTTGAAGTAGGGGTTCTTGTAAGGGATGTAGCCGGCAAGGAGAGGAAACTCGAAAGAGTTCACTTGGGTGTCGACTCCGCCGAGGCTCGGGTTGACGCCCTCGTAGATCCACCTGTTGAAGGAGAAGAGCGCTTCGAAGACCGCCTTGCGCCAACGAAGTCGCGGGCCGAAACCGACTTGGTAGCTGCCGAAGAATTCTCGCTCGCGCCCGGTTTCGAGCATGGCCACATAGGTCGTCTCGCCGACACCGAGAAAGACTTTGATGTCGAGCTTGAGTTGCGCGGCCGCCGCCGGTGGCGCCGCCAAGTGGAGCGCTAGCACCAGAGCAAAGAGCGATGTGAGGAAGAGATTCCTCATGCTTCAATGCGTACCACGCGCTGAGCGGCGGCTGCTAACGCAAAGATTGCGTGTAGACAGTCAACGTGGCCCCGCGGCATCGCGCCCAAATCCGTGGAGTGCTAAATTCTCCCGATGGAGTTGCGCGAGCTAGGGGGCGTCGAGCGCATGACTCTCGCTCTCGATCGAATATCCACGGTGAACTTCACGACGATCGCGCGCGTCCGCGGAGGGTTCGACGATGCTCAACTGCGACACGCCCTCAATGCTCTCGCTCGGCGCCATCCCACTCTCACCGCGCGGCTCCGTCGAAAGCATTTCAGATGGTTCCTGGAGCCCAACACCGTCCACTCGATCGGCTGCCAGCAGATCGATGCAGACCCCCAGGCCTGGGTTCCTCACGCGGAGGCTGAAACGCGGCACGAGATCTGGCGTCTCGACGGGCCGCGGGCGCGTTGCATCTGGCTTCGTCACGGTGAAACGGACTCGACGTTGCTTCTCACGTTCCATCACGTCATCAGCGACGGCAAGTCCGGAGTGCTGGTCATGCGTGAACTCATCCGACAACTCGCCGATCC
>CAYZDM010000467.1:0-3102 GCA_964476875.1 uncultured Sandaracinaceae bacterium
GAAATCGTCAGTGGGCCGCGGGGGAGTCTCAGGCGCTGGGGGGAACTCGGGCGGCGGGGCGTTCAGTTCCGGAGGCGGGGGTGCACCTGACTCTGTCGGAACCACGGTTTCTTCTTCGAACTGCTGCGCGGCTGCAACCGCGGACCACAGAACGACAAAGACCACGACCGCGACTCTCATGCCGCACACTCTTCCGAGATACCGTTGTTTCGGACGATCCGGCTATACATGTGCCCCGACGCCTTGATGATTCGTTGCTGCGTTTCGAAGTCGACCCAGACGATACCAAAACGCTTCCCAAAACCGAACGACCATTCGAAGTTATCGAGCAGCGACCACAAGAAATAGCCGTCTAGAGGCACACCCGCCTCGATCGCAGCGAGACAAGCTCGCAGGTGCCTTCTGACGTAGTCACAGCGCCGAGTGTCCTGAACCGAGCCGGCGTCGTCCGGCCCCGTCGCATATCCGGCTCCGTTTTCGGTGACCACCAACGAACCCGGCTGGTAATCGACGTTCAATCGAACGAGGGCCTGAGTCAACCCCTCGGGATAGACCTCCCAGCCCATATCGGTTAGCTCTTTGGGGTCAGGAGGCGGGATGGTCCTCGGTTCGTTGTCAGCCTCCGGCATCGAGGCGCTCCGCACGACGGCACGGTGGTAGTAGTTGACCCCCAGGAAGTCGATCGGGTGGTTGATCTCCTCGAGATCACCGGGACGAACAAAGGGCATGCCGTCCGACAGTCGACCTTCGCGCTCGTGGTGCTGGACCACGTCTTCCGGATACCGGCCGAAATAGATTGGATCGAGGAACCAACGGTTGAGCTCGCCGTCGAACTGCCGCGCCGAAGTCCGATCGGCCTCACTGGGCGACGCAGGTTGGCATGGGGACACGTTCAGCGTGATACCAACCTTGCCCGCGGTCGCGTTGCCTCGAATCACCGGGACGGCTCGCCCGTGACTCAGCAGCAGGTGGTGGGATGCGACCAAGGCGTCTTGCCAGTTGGTCTTCCCAGGCGCGTGGTCGCCTTGGGCGTGGCCGAGGACGCTCACGCACCACGGCTCGTTGTGGGTTATCCAGCGCTTCACGCGATCGCCAAGACGCGCGGTGACGGCGTCCGCGAGTTCTACGAACGCGTCCACCGTTGAACGATTGGCCCAACCCCCCTGGTCTTCGAGCGGCTGCGGAAGGTCCCAGTGGTAGAGCGTCGTCCATGGCTCGATCTCCGCCGCCAGAAGCGCATCGACGAGTCGGTCGTAGAAATCGAGCCCGGCAGCGTTGACCGTGCCGCGCCCAGTCGGAAGAACCCTCGGCCAGGCGACACTGAATCGGTAAGCTCCGACGCTGAGGGATTCCATCAATCCGATGTCTTCTGCGAAGCGGTGGTAGTGGTCGCACGCCACTTTGGCGTTGCTGCCGTCTGCAATGAACCCGGTTTGATCGGCATAGGCGTCCCATATCGACGGCCCTCGGCCATCAATATCGTGGGCGCCCTCAATCTGGAAGGCTGAGGTGGCGACGCCCCAAGTGAAGCCGTCTGGAAACCCTTTGGTGGCCATTTGATCTGATCTCGAGCGAGGACTCGGTCAGTTTGTTCGAGTCCCGAATCAAGTACCAAATGGGTGTCAGAGGTGTCAAGCACGCCCTCGAAGAGAGCAATGTGCTCAATCGCTCGCGCATCGGTGCCTTGAAGAGCGGAACTTCGAGTTGCTCGGAAGCTACTGCACTTCGAACGCGCCCACGTCGCAGGCTGAATCCACACCCGCAGGACGCGGTTCGCCGCGCTGGTCTGCCGTCAAGGGTGCGCCGGCTTCGTCGACGCAATCGGCCTCGGGAATTTGGTCGATTGCGACACTGTTCTCCAACAGCGCATGGGTCTTGGTTGGCCCCCCGTTGTCCTGTAACGGGCCTACGTTGAGCTGCTGTGAGGTGACGCCGACCTGGTCGCCCTTGTCTGGGTCCAAACCGCAGGTGTTACCAGGGCTTTCGACATTGTGGCCGCCCGAATCCAACGGCAATCCCGCGCATTCACCCTCGATCGCCGTGTTCACGATCGAGCTTAGTTCATCACCGGAGGTCCCCGGGTCGTAGATAGCGCTTGCGGTAGTCGCGTCGTTGTCGGCAATCGTGCTGCTGGTGAGCAACAACTCCCCGCCTGTGTAGATGCCACCCCCCTCGCGCTCCGCACTGTTGGTCGACACGGTTGTGTTCACGAGATTGGCTGCCGCGCCGGCCGGATTGAACATGCCTCCGCCCGCGGCAGCTGCGGTATTGCCCGACAGCGTGCTGTTGGTCAGCTGAAGCGTACCTGCTTCGTTGGCAATACCACCGCCGCTCTGGCCGGCGACGTTGTCGGCCACGGTGCTATCGATCAGCGTCAGCGTCCCGAAGTTCAAGAGGCCGCCACCGTCGAAGCCAGCAGAGTTCCCGGAGAAGGTGCTACTGGTCAGTGTTGGCACCCCGCGGTTATAGAGCCCAGCGCCCCAATCTGCTGAGTTTCCAGATACCGTGGTGTTCGACATCGTCAGCGTTCCTTCGTTCCATACACCGCCGCCACCACTACAGAGGACGGCCGCGGCGCCTCGGCATCCCTCCGCAGAGTTCGCGAGGACGTCGCTGTCGATGATGGTCAGGCTACCCCGTCGGTTCGAAATGCCACCGCCGAACGGCGCCGAATTCCCGGAAACCGTGCTTTCGATCAGGGTTAGCGTGCCAGCGTTCCAAATCCCGCCGCCTTCGGAACAAAGCAGATTCGGGTCGTCGGTCCTGCAGCCAGTGTCACGGCCTGCGGAGCTTCCGGAGACGGTACTGTTCGTCAGCGTCAGCGTCCCCTCATTCCGAATGCCGCCCCCATCCTCCTCGGATTCGCGGCCGTTGGCCACGGTGAACGCGACCAGTTCCGCCGTCACGCGTTCGAGCACGGAGAACACACGGTGTGCTCCATTCCCGTCCACCGTGAGCATGCCCCCACCGTCCAGCGTGACATCGGCATCGATGACAATCTCACTGCCGGTGACGACCGTGGTCGGACCATCGCAATCGAAGGTATACGGTCCGAGGCCTTCGCTAATGGCGGCCCGAATGCCGCCCTCGCTACACGGGCAC
>CAYZDM010000468.1:0-3099 GCA_964476875.1 uncultured Sandaracinaceae bacterium
ACTGACACTGACACTGACACTGACACTGACACTGACACTGACACTGACACTGACCGGAAGGCGCGTGAGTATCGAACCAATGCTCGCGTGGACGCAGAGCGTCTGCGCAGTGCCGGTCGAGGGGCGGGGGACCTCACCATCGACCGCGATATCCTCGATGCCGCGCCCGCGGTGACGGCCAGCGATCTTCTGCGTCGCGCGCCGGGCCTCTACGTCGCGAACGTCGAAGGGGACGCCGCAGGAGGCTTCTTCTACCTTCGCGGTTTCAACGCCGAGCACGGTCAAGACATCCAACTGCTGCTCGGCGACGTGCCGCTGAATCAACCGTCCAACATTCACGGCCAGGGCTACACGTATCTCAACTTCATCATCCCCGAGGTCGTGCGCGAACTCCGCGTCACCGAGGGCGTCTATGACCCCGCACAGGGCGATTTCGCCGTCGCGGGAACCGTTGGGTTCGAGTTGGGAGTCGAACGGCGCGGTATCTACGCCAAGAGTCAGTTCGGGTCGTTCGGAACGTTTCGCCAAGTGGCCATCTTCGCGCCCAAGGACAAGGACCCGGATACCTTCGGCGCGTTCCAGTTTCGCCGCTCGAACGGATTCGGCGAAAATCGCGACGGTCTAGAAGGGTCCGCGATGTTTCAGGTCGGCTTTGACCACGAGGATTGGCGCTTGCGACTCCACGGCTCGTTCTGGGGCACACGCTACAACTCCGCCGGCGTCCTTCGTGTCGACGACGTGGAAGCAGGCACCGTCGGTTTCGACGACGTCTACCCGTACGCAACGGCCCGAGCACAGAACGCCTACAACGCCGGTGCGATTCTCGGCATTCGTGGCGAGAACCGTGGCGAGAACCGAAAAAACACAAGCTTCGACCTTTGGATTCAGTTCCACGATTTTCGCATACAGCAGAACTTCACCGGGTTTCTCGAGCGCTCCCAAGTGAACCCCGAGTGGGTCGGCCGCGGCGATCTGATCGAGCAACGGGACCGCCGACTGGTGCTCGGCGGGAATGCGCGCCACCGGACAGGACGTTTCGAGCCCGGTGAGAACGCGAAAGGCACGGTGGAGATGGGTGTCTGGACACGCATCGACCTCATCAATCCTCAGCAGCAGTACCTCATCGAGGCACCGGCGAACCAAACTTGGGACGAACGCGTCGATGCGAACATCGTGCAAGGCGACATCGGGATGTGGGTCGACCTCGATTGGGACTTCAGCAAGTACTTCAACGTCAAGGGTGGCGTCCGCGCGGACCTGCTCTTCTTCGACGTCGACGACCAGCTCGGAAACTTCGTGCCCGATTTTCGCGAAGAGAGTTTCATTCCAGGCCTTCGTCGCACGGCGGCAGGGATCGTGGCGGGTCCGCGGTTGGCGCTCACGGGCAAGCCCGCCGACTGGGTCGACATCATCGGCGCGTACGGGGAAGGATTTCGTTCGCCACAGGCACGAACCCTCGTCGACGGCGAGAGAGCACCCTTCGCCAAGGTGCGCTCGCTCGATTTCGGTGTTCGATTTCGACTCGGCGAGGAGCAGCAACACGAGCTGACGTTGACCGGCTATCGGACCTGGTTGAACAACGACGTCTTCTTCGAAGCCGCGGAGGGGCGTCTCGAGAATATCGGACCGACGAGCAGGACAGGGTTCGTCTTCTACGGGGTCACTCGTCCACTGCCCTGGCTCGTGGGGTCACTGTCGGTAACGTACGTCTACGCAATCCTCGACGGCCCGCCCCCGACTACGGTCGAGAACCCAACGCCATCTCTCGAGCAAGGCGATCTCCTCCCCTACGTTCCCCCGTGGGTGGTGCGGCTGGATATCGGGGTCGACGATGAGCTCACCGATCTCGGAAAACATCCGCTCCGCGGTCGGCTCGGCCTTGGGTACACGTTCATCGGCGCGCGGCCTTTGCCCTTTTCGCAGGCTGCCGACCCGTTTTCCTTGCTGGATCTCTCGGGTGAGCTTTCGTGGTGGTTCCTAGAGGTCGGTGTTGAGGTCTTCAACCTCCTGGACAAACAATACGCCGGCAACGAGTTCGTATTCACGTCCGACTGGGATCCTCAGTCCCCGAGCTCGCGAATCCCCGCACGCCACACCAGTGCCGGACGACCGAGGATGTTCCTCTTCACGATAGGGATTCGGCTATGAACCGGCGTCTCACCATCGCGATGCTTTGCGCGCTTAGTGCGAGCTGCGGTCAGACCGGCGGCGCGTTCGTCGAGGTTCCTTTTCAAGCGCAGGGAACCGCTGCCGAAACCTTCACCAAGGACGGTTGGGAGGTGACCCTCAGCGAAGCCACGGTGGGTTTTGGACCCATCTATTTCTGCGCAACCGACAGCGCGCTGTCGAGCCGATGCGAGGTCGCCGTCCTCGAGTTCCTCGATGGGATCACGCTCAACGGGTTGGAGCCAGCGCCACAAACCATCGGCTCGCTGTCCGGAACGACCGGCACCGTCCGGACCGCCTTCTTCGATTACGGCATCGTTTGGCTCTTGACCCAACCGCTTCCCGAAGCCCTGTCAGGCGTGCCAGGGGGGCCCGCCGTCGTTCGCTCAGAGAGCCCGAACTACGTGCCACAGGGGCACTCCGCCAGGCTTATCGGGAACGCGACGTGCGTCGCAGATCCGGCGACCTGTTGCCCCGACGAGGTGAGGTGCCCGGTCTCGTACGGGTTCGAGGCGAACGTCGACGTGCTCGTGGTGAACGCGGGCACACCGGCGGTCAACGGCCTCCGCACGATGCAGGACATCACCACGGCGCCTCGCACTCTCACGATCACGTTCGACCCGACCGCATGGTGGCGCTCGGTCGACTTCGGTCGCCTTGCCGGACTCGCAGACGGATCCGGGCAGGTGCTACTCGACCCGGAGGATCCGGACTACAGCGCGTTGGTGATCGCGATGACGACCAACGCCCCACCCACATTCACATGGCTCACATCCAGCACCGAGCCAGAACTGGTCAATGAGACGGGAGAATTGAGATGAGAAACGACGGTAACATCCGACAAGTTGGGTTGCATTCGATCACCCTGGTTGGTGTCACGCTCGCGATCGCGGGCTGCGGCAGCGACGGAGGGGGCTCCGGAGACGGGAACCT
>CAYZDM010000469.1:0-3097 GCA_964476875.1 uncultured Sandaracinaceae bacterium
TCGGTCGATCCCAACGGTATGATCGACCTGTCGGACGAGAAACCTCAGATCGTACAGGCAATGAAGGATCGTCTCGAGCCGTATCGTCGGGCCTTCCGGAAGTCGATATCGAAGAGCAGGCGCCTGGCAAAGAAGATGGAGGCGAAGGGCGATGGACTGGGGCTATCCCCCGAGGTTGTCGAGCAGTTGCGTGAGCTAGGATACATACAGTGAGGCTTCGACCCTCCAGACATCGAGTGATCATGCTTGAGCAGAGCGAACGATGGGAGCAGTGGCCAAATCATGTGTAGGAGAATGATCGTTAGGTGTCAGGCCGCGACCGCAGCAGTGCGTGTCCGTCCGGAGGAGGGCACGGTGTCTGTCGCAACCGGGTGCCAGATCCGCCGCTCGAGCTTTGACTCCGGCCCTGTCGTCTACTTCGATCCGACCGAAAAGAAACGCCTGTCGATGAGCCCAATTAGCGAGGGTTTATCGGTATGAAGCGGTTCACTACTCTCGTGATGCTCGCCATCTCGGGCCTGTTCTTTATGGGTTGTCGCGAGTCCCAAAACGCGGCGCCGAAGAACGTCTTCCTGATCACACTCGACACCCTGCGAGCCGACCATCTGAGCCTGTATGGTTACCCCCGCTCGACGCACCCGTTTCTTGAGGATCTCGGAAGACGGAGCCTCGTTTTCGACAACGTCTACGCATCGATGTCAACCACGGCGCCCAGCCACGCGACGATGTTCACCGGCCTGCATCCGGCACAACACCGTGTGTTAAGGAACGGAGAGCACCTCAACGATATGCTCGTCACCCTGGCAAGCATCTATCGAAAACAGGGTTTTCGCACGGCGGGCTTCGTCGGCGTCGGTTTTCTACGAGAAATGGCAGCAGGGTTCGAGGAATTTAGCGCCGAGAAGGGCTATCGCCCTGCGTCCGAGGTGCTTGCACGGGCCATGGACTGGATTCGCACTCAATCGAAGGATGACAGTCTCTTCGTCTGGGTCCACATATACGACATCCACCAGCGTCACGTCGAGCACCTCAATCCCTCAGTCTTAAAAACAGTAACAGGTGACGACTTCTCGGGTGACGCGATGCGCGAATACCTCGCCGAAGCGAGGGAAGTGAGATTCGAGAGCAACAGGGAAGCAGCGCATGTCGTCAAAGCCATCGACCGTTACGACAGCCAGATCCTCAGTGTCGACCAGCAGTTGGCTTCGTTCTATACGACGCTGACCCTGGAGCACCGAAACGATGATGCGTTATGGGTAATTGTGTCGGACCACGGCGAGGGCCTCGGCAGCCATGGTGTCATGGGGCATGGCAGAACGATGTTCAATGAGCAACTGCGCGTGCCGCTGATTTTCCACTTCACAGACCGCCGTGCCGAACCACGACGCATCAAGGGACTCTCCCGGTTGGTCGATCTCGGACCGACTTTGGCGGAGCTTGTCGGGGACAGCTTTGATGCGCAGATGATCCCTATTGAAGGCCGCTCGTTCCTGCCCGTCGTAAAAGGAGATAGAAACAGCTATGCGGTTGATTCTTCGTTCGCACAACGGCGACCCACGGATCGCAAGCAGCTACGTGAGGGTTGGCGCAAGGGGGATGTGTACTCGCTGCTGACATCGCGGTACAAGCTGATTATCCACACCGGAAGCGGAAACGAACTCTACGATCTCGAGAGCGATCCTCTCGAGCAGGTGAACATCATAGAGGATGCGCCTGTCGAGGTCGTTGAACACCTGGTCGAGCAGCTATCGGAGCAGTATCGAAGGATGACGGGGCAGGGCGAGCGTCTCCAGCTCGGTCCGATCGACCCCGAACACATCGAGGAACTGAAGGCGTTAGGCTACCTGTGATCCTTTGAGATAATGAACCGCCCCCTCGTACAACGAGAGGGCGGATAGTACGCTAATGAGTTACGCGGGTTCAGGTCCCGGTCAATTATCCTACGGAGCGAGGGTCCTGAACGACTGGAAGTCGTCCAGGTAGTAGGAGCCAGTCGATCCCGCGTCTATGACGGTCATGCCACCGAGCCGGGCTGAGCGCAGGAGCTGGCCAGTGCTCTTCACCGATGTGTTCTCCGACCAGGCACCGCCATCGACGCGGATGCGGATGACGCCGTCTGCCACGCCCGGCGCCGATGCTCGCTGCCACTCGACCTCGATGAGATAGGTGCTGGAGGGGCCAGCAGTTGACTGCAGGCGGATCGGCTTCGTCACCCGTCCTTTGCTGCCAGCGGTGTTCGCGGAAGTCGCTTTGACGATGAGGTCGTCCGAAACCACCCGACGGGCGAATATCACGCGAATCGCGGGCTCTAGGGGATTATTTGAACTCCACGCCGACGCGCCAAAGATCAGATGCCGGTTGGCCGCCGCGGTCCCTCCGTTGAACGCGAGATCGTTAGGGTTAAACAAAAACGAGGCCCTGTACACTGTCTCGTCGTTGGGCGAAGAATCTGACACAAATCGGTTCGTGGTTGTGCCGTCCATCAGTATCTCGAGCCCACACAGCCCTTCCAGGGCTGCATCGCTGTTGACCTCGAGCTTCCCCGTGCCCGACGAGGGTCCACACTGCGCCCATATCATCGAGGGCGCTACCAGCAAGATGCCCGTGATCGCTAAAAGAAATTGAATCCGATTCCGCATTTTAGTAGTCCTTTCTTGAATCGCGTCGCACGTCAATTTTGTTGATACCCCAAAGTCCCAAAACAAATTGTCTGGTGCGGGGAGGCGGTTGAGGGGCCAAATCAGCATCAGAACCGTCCGGTGTATGTTCGTCGGCTTCCTCGCGGCCCATTTTGCCCACACCGAAACTGTTCACGGTAATTGTCATTTCATCTTCTAGGACGTATAGAACATGAAGTGGTAACGCCTTGTCTTTATCGAGTTCATACCAATTGAACCGCCCCCGATTGTTGATCCACCCATCATGTTAGTCCCATAGCGCCTGACCCGCCCCCGAAACCTGTACCAGCTAGAGGTTGAGAGTCGAGGCTTCTCGGACCTCCTGGCGGCACACTGGCTTTTCCGCGCACAACCGGGTTAGGGTCGACGCGGGGGACATAGGTGCGCTCGAGCGTCTGGCTCCCTCCATCTTGCCTGCG
>CAYZDM010000470.1:0-3086 GCA_964476875.1 uncultured Sandaracinaceae bacterium
TCTCCGACGCTCTCGACGGCTACCTCGCGCGACGATTCGACTGGCGCACGAGGCTCGGTGGCCTGCTCGATCCCGCCGCCGACAAGTTCCTGATGTTTTCGGCGTTCGTCACCCTCGCCTGGATCGGCTTGGTACCTGTGTGGTTCTCCGCGGTCGTCGTCGGACGAGACGTCATCATCATCGCCGGCGCGCTGGTCTACCAACTCACCGTCGCCCCCGTCCACGGCGAGCCCACCGGCGCGAGTAAGCTCAACACCGTCCTCCAGATCCTCTTCGTCCTGATGACGATCAGCCACGCCTGGCTATCCCAACCCCCAAAGCTCGCCCTCGAGTTCCTGGGCGCCGCCATCCTCATCACCATCGCCATCAGCACCATCCAATACGTCACCACCGGCCTAAACCGAGCCAAACAAACCCGTCATCTCCCCCAATAGAATTAACCCTTCGAAAAAGGGGACAGTCCGCTTTTTTCTCACGGCCAGGGAGGTGGCGCAGGGAGTTGAGTTTCGGGGGTTTTGCCTTCCATGCGGTGGTTGACGAAAGCGCCGATGGTTTGGTGTTGGAGGAAGGGGTTCTCTTTGAGCTCGGCGTCTAGGGTGGAGACGGTCACTGGGCCGTAGTTGTGCCCAGGATACATGCGGGTGTCTTTCGGAAGCGACTCCGTGAGGCGCTTGAGCGTTTCGTACATGACCTCCGGATCGCCGCCAACGAAGTCGCAGCGGCCGCAACCCTGTATGAAGAGCGTGTCCCCGGTCACGACCGCGTCACGAATGCGGTAGGTCGTCGAGCCGGGAGTGTGGCCGGGCGTGTGCACCATGGTGACCTCGAGATGATCGCCGATCTGGATCACATCCCCTGGACTCTGGCGCTGGAGGTTCTCACAGCGGAAACCAGAGAAATCGATCTCTTCACCGAGCATGTGAACCGGCACATCTCGCTTCTCGAGCAACGCGTCGACGCGGTTGACGTGGTCGAAGTGGCTGTGGGTGCACAGGATGTTGCTCACCTCGACGTCCAAGCGCGCCGCTTCCTCGAGGATGAAATCAGCGTCCCAAGCAGGGTCCACCACCGCACATTTCCTGGTCGCCCTATCCCCAATGAAATAGATGAAATTGTCCCACAGCCCGAGCTCGAACTGGTGGACGAAGATGTCAGGCTGCGAAGTCACCTCAGAACTCCACGACGCTGCGGATGGACTTGCCCTCATGCATCAAGTCGAACGCCGTGTTGATCTCGTCGAGCGGCATCTTGTGGGTGATCAGATCATCGATGTTGATCTTCCCCTCCATGTACCAGTCGACGATCTTCGGCACGTCCGTGCGCCCCTTGGCGCCGCCGAACGCCGTGCCACGCCAAACCCGGCCGGTAACCAGCTGAAAGGGTCGTGTCGCGATCTCCTGCCCGGCACCCGCCACGCCGACGATCACACTCTCACCCCACCCTTTGTGACAGCATTCGAGCGCTTGGCGCATGAGCTCGACGTTGCCCACGCACTCGAACGTGTAGTCGGCACCGCCGCCGGTCAGATCGACCAGGTATTCCACCAAGTCCCCCCCGACTTCCTTGGGGTTGACGAAGTGAGTCATACCGAACTGTTCAGCAAGCTCGCGGCGGGCCGGATTGATGTCTACACCGATGATCTTGTCGGCACCGACCATCCGCGCGCCCTGAACGACGTTGAGCCCGATGCCACCCAATCCGAAGACGACGACGTTGGAGCCTGCTTCGACCTTAGCGGTGTTGATGACCGCGCCAATCCCAGTGGTGACGCCGCAGCCGATGTAACAGACCTTGTCGAACGGCGCGTCTTCGCGGATCTTCGCCACCGCGATTTCGGGGACTACCGTGTACTCAGCAAACGTCGACGTGCCCATGTAGTGGAAGAGCGTTTCCTTGCCGAGCGAAAACCGGCTGCTCTCGTCCGGCATCAATCCTCGCCCCTGCGTCGACCGCACCGCCTGACACAGATTCGTCTTTCCGGAGGTGCAGTATTCGCAGTTGCGACACTCGGGCACATACAACGGAATCACATGGTCGCCTGGTTTCAGCGACGTCACCCCGGGCCCGACCTCCGCAACGATGCCTGCCCCTTCGTGGCCGAGCACCGAAGGAAAGATCCCCTCGGGATCCGCACCCGACAAGGTGTACGCGTCGGTGTGACAGATGCCCGTGGCCTTCATCTCGATGAGAACCTCACCGGCGCGAGGTCCTTCGAGCTGAACGGTCTCGATCGATAGCGGTTTACCGGCTCCATGTGCGACTGCAGCGCGAACTTTCATTGCATCCCTCCGTGACTAGCGTGACTAGCACCTTTCGGCGGCCTCGAACCGGCCCTTCATTTTACCCATCCACATGCTCATCAATGCCGGTTTAGGTAAGCCTAACGACCGGAGCTCATCCGCAATGGGATGCGCGCCAAGCTCGATCTCCGCACCGCGCATCACGATCCCCAGGCCTTCGGCGCTGGATACGAACGGTGTCTCATGAAGGACACCATCGATATAGCTGTACGTGCATAGCGCTTGCTCAGGGAAATCACGCGCTCCCCCGATCGGCATGTCGATTCGCAAGACTTTGTGACCGTCCTTGTTCCAGACACACCGGGCGCGCTCTCCACTGGTGTCGAAGTCGACCTCGTCGACGGTTTTCGGGAAACCCCAAATAGTCCTACCCGCCTCGCACGTGAACGACTGGTTCACGGGGAGATGAATGATGTGCGTCGGAAGTTGTCCCCGCATCATGTCGACTACTGCTCCGAAATACGGGACGCCTTTCTTGTCGCCACGCTTGCGGACGAAGAAGGCAATCGACACTTCGTTGTAGTCTCCGAGGTCGTTGTCCCGATAGTCGATGCACGCGATGCTGAGCAGCCCTCGCCCGGGAAGCACCTCTGCGATCTCGAGTTCGGGGCCGGGGAGCAGCGCTCGGGCAGCACGCGCACTGACCAACCACGTCGCGGTGGCCGAGCACGCATCCCGAACGATGCAGGGCATGCTCACCGTTCGCCCCTGAATCAGATGCTCACCGCGGCGAACTTCGTGCGACTCGGCTTCCATTGCCGCGGAGTATATGGAAGGCTCCGGCAC
>CAYZDM010000471.1:0-3085 GCA_964476875.1 uncultured Sandaracinaceae bacterium
CCGACGGACCTGCGCGAGATGTTCATGCATCTGGGCTACCACGTCTACGCCTTGGCGACTCAGTCACCGAACGTCGACGCCGCGCGACCAACGCTCTTCGGCACAGTCCTCGTCTTGCTCGTGCTGACGTTCTCGCTCAACCTGCTGGCGGTGATCATCCGCGCACGTTCGCGCGCAGCACTTCGACCATGAGCGAAACCAAACCAGCAGTTGCCGAAGCTCCTATCGACGTGAAGATGGAGACGCGAAGGGTCAACGTCTTCTATGGAAGCAACCAGGCCATCGTAGACGTCGACCTCGACATCAGCGCACGGAGCGTGACGGCACTGATTGGTCCCTCTGGCTGCGGGAAGAGCACCTACCTGCGAGCTCTCAACCGGATGAACGACACGATCGATAGTTGCCGCGTGGAGGGGCGAATTCTGCTGGACGGCGAGGACATCTACGGCCGCGACGTCGACCCCGTCGAGGTCCGTCGAAGGGTCGGCATGGTCTTCCAGAAATCCAACCCGTTCCCGAAATCGATCTTTGAGAACGTGGCATTCGGGCTCCGAATAGGTGGAGAGAAGGACAAGGACGTCATCGCCGAGCGCGTGGAAGAGTCACTCAAAGGGGCGGCTCTTTGGGACGAGGTCAAAGACCGTCTCCAAAGCTCGGCCCTCAGCCTGTCCGGAGGCCAGCAACAACGGCTGTGCATCGCGCGATGCCTCGCGGTGTGGCCGGAGGTCATCTTGATGGACGAACCTGCATCCGCACTCGACCCCATCGCGACAGCCAAGATCGAAGAACTGATCCGCGATTTGAGAGAGCAGTACACAATCGTCATCGTCACCCACTCGATGCAGCAGGCTGCGCGAGTCAGCGATTCGACCGCGTTTTTCTACATGGGAAAGCTCATCGAGCATGGGAGCACCGACGCCATGTTCACTCGACCATCAAAAAAGCGCACTGAAGAGTATATTTCCGGTAGGTTTGGTTGATGGCGCGCTCGAGCCGACCCTTGCGAACACACACCCATCAAGAGTTCGAGGAAGAGCTGCGCAATTTGAAGGATCGGCTCCTAGCGATGGGCGGCCGGTGCGAGCAGATGATCGCGAGCGCCGTCCGTGCCTTCGAAGACCGCGACGAGAACCTGGCCCGCGAGGTCATGGAGGCCGACCGCAGCATGGATGAGGACGAAGTCATCGTCGACGATCTCGCGGTGCGCATTTTGGCACTCCGACAGCCGATGGGCCGCGATCTACGCTTCGCGGTGGCCGCGGTGAAGGCCTCCACCGACCTCGAGCGCATCGGGGACGAAGCGGTCAACATCGCGGAGCGCGCGACGGAGATGGACCCAGCAGACCGCCTGAGCACGCCCGGTTCGAGGTTGCCGGAGATGGCGCAGCGAGCCCGTGCCATGCTTCGGGATTCGCTCAACGCGCTGGTCGAAGAAGACACGAGCAAGGCGCGAGCGGTCTTTACCCAAGACGACGCCGTCGACGATATCTACGGCGAAGTGATGAGGCTCTGCCTCGACTACATGAAGAACGACGCCGCACGGATTCCAGACGGAATGCGCATCTGCAACTGCGCGAAATACCTAGAGCGCATCGCCGACCACGCGACCAACATCGCAGAGATGGTGATCTTCATGGTCGACGGTCACGACGTCCGGCACGGCAACGGCTAGGCGCCGGTTCAGGGGTAGCCATCGGGCGGGAAGTCCTGGCCTGGCGGCGGGCATTTGAACATGGTGCAGGTGACGACCATCGTCATGCCGTCCTCCAAATCGGGGTGCGCCGGCTCCAGTCGGACATGCGTGGCGCCACGCGCGCTGGCCTGATCGAGTGCGTCCGCCTTGGCGAACTTTGCACTTCCGCCGGCGCCCTCCACGGTACCAAGCTTCGGGCAGCGCGGGGCTCCACTGACCAAGACCAGATCCCGCGCCGATTGGGCGCTCGGAGTCGCCGTACAGGCCTCGAGGAGGCAGCAACCGAGCACGAAGGAACGGCGAATCAACTTAGAGCGAGGCCTGGAGCTGCAGACGGAACGTCGTCGCGCCTTCGGCAAACTGCTCTTCCCAGATCTGCGACACATCGGCCTGAATCTTGAAGGGATGCCGGAAGAAATACCAGCTCGCGGAGAACGTCACGCCGTAACTGTCAGGGAGGCTCGTCGGGGCACGGCGGCCCCTGATGATCGATCCGCGGCCGGCGAACTCGAACTTCGTGTTGGGGATGAGGTATCCGGCTTGAAGCGTGTAGCCGAGGCCTTTGCGTGCCTGTGTCGGCACTACGGGATTCCCGTCGGGGTCCGTTGTGATGTCGCCGATATTGCGGGTACCCGTTCGGAACGCGAACGACGAAAGGGCCGAGAATCCTCGCGCTTTGAACATCAGGTCGACGTAAACGAAATGGTAGTCAGCCGTGCCACCATCATCGAAGGGCGCGCCAACCATACCGCGGGTTTCGTCCGCATTGTCGAAGAACGAATAGGTTGCTCCGATGGAGAGTCGGGGCTTGGTCCTCGCGAAATCCGTTTCGCTGTAGTCCCGAAAGATGCCCATCGGGAGGTACTCGAAGCGAACGAGATACACCAAGGCGAAGTCGGTAAAATCCGGGTCGTTGAGCCCGTTGCCCGTGGCAACACCGAGCACGTATCGCATCTTGTCCTTGCCGAGAAAGTCACGGGAGCGGATGTCGATGCCCATGTCACGATCGAGCGAGAACTCGGCGTTGACGAGCGAACGATCCACCATCTGCAAGTTGCCTGACGAAATGACGCGCTCCATGTTCGAGGAGAGCTTGTACTGCCCCACCCGAACCTGGATGTCCCGGTTTTTGGTGAAGTCGAGGTAGTAATCGAGGACCACGTTGTCCTTGCGCAGCGGGTCGATCTCGAGCTTGAACTGATTGTGCTTGCCGAAGGCGTAGCCCTGGAAGACAAATCGCGCGCGCCGAAGCCGGAAGTCGTTGAGGTTGTCGTTCTCCTCGCCCGGGTCATCCGGCCCCTTGTCGCCATGAAGCACCGTGTAGAGCATCTGCACGCGAACCCGGATTCGCAGCTGGAAGTCATCGTCGGCGCTATTGATCTCGACGCCCTT
>CAYZDM010000472.1:0-3080 GCA_964476875.1 uncultured Sandaracinaceae bacterium
GTTCGAGCACGTGGTGCGGAACACCGGTGGTGCCGAGACGACCCGTAGCGCGATCGCCGGCGGCCTCGAGCGTCTTTCAGCGGACCAGAAGCAGTACGATGCGCTGTACGAAGACCCGTCACTCATCCCGAACGCGGTCGAGGAAATCATTCGTTGGGTGTGCCCGTTCGTCAACATGTATCGGACGGCGACCCGCGACTACGAAATGCACGGCAAGGTCATCAAGGAGGGCCAGCAAGTCGGCCTCACCTACCCGGCGGCGAACCGCGACCCGCGTCACTTCAAAGACCCACACACTTTCAACATCTTCCGGGATTTTTCGAAGGAGAGTAAGCACCTCTCATTCGGTCTTGGACCGCATTTCTGCCTAGGCGCGTCACTCGCTCGCATGGAGATACGGCTGTCACTCGAGGAGATGACTCAGCGGGTCAAGCGCATCCGGATTCCGGAGGGCAAGGAGATCGAGTACGTGTCGTCTTCGTTCACGCGTGGGCTGACCAAGTACCCGGCCATTCTCGAAGCTCGGTAAGGAGGCACGACGTGGCTTCGGAAGCCGCAGAGGAACAGACGCCGTATGAGCTTCTCGGAGGCGATGTTGGCGTTCGCAAGCTCACGGCCGACTTCTACGAGTTGATGGATACGTTGCCGGAGGCTGCGCCCATTCGCGCGATGCACAAGGGCGACCTGGCCGAGATGACCGACAAGCTCGGGACGTTCTTGATCGGTTGGCTGGGTGGTCCGCAGCACTACCAAGAGCGGTTCGGGCGCGTGATCATTCCGCTTGCTCACAAGCCGTTTCCGATTGGTCCGAGTGAGCGGGATCAATGGCTGATGTGCATGCACGGCGCGCTCGAGAAGACCGCACTCGACGCCTCGATGAAGGCGCGCTTGATGGATTCTTTCGGACGAATGGCGGAGATGTGCCGCACCAAAGACTGACCGATCAAGACGCGATGGACGCCTGTCTGAGACAATCGCTTTCGATCGAAGGCTGATCGGGTTAGTTTTCGGCTCCGTGCCGCGCTTACCCAAAGGGCTCGTTCAAGGTGACGATGGCGTCGTTCGTTGCTGGTGGGGTGCGAGCGCGCCCGACTACGCGGCGTATCACGACGATGAGTGGGGCTTCGCAGTACGCAACGACAAGCGGCTTTTTGAGAAGATCTGCCTGGAAGGGTTTCAGTCCGGGCTGAGCTGGCTGACCATCTTGCGCAAGCGTGAGAATTTTCAAAAGGCGTTTGCGGGGTTCGACTATCATCGGGTCGCACGATTCAATCGGCGCAGCGTGGACCGGCTTCTGCAAGACGCCGGGATCGTTCGACATCGTGGCAAGATCGAGTCGACCATCAACAACGCGAAGCGGGCGGTGGAGCTCGAAGCAGAGTACGGATCACTGTCGGCGTTTTTTTGGGAATGGGTCCCGCCCCAGGCCGAACGTCCGCGGCGCATGACTCGAGGTGCGCTCATGAAGCTGGCCAAGACGCCTACATCGACCGCCCTGAGTAAGGACCTCAAGCAGCGAGGTTGGTCGTTCGTGGGGCCGACGACGGCATATGCCTTCATGCAGGCGATGGGGTTGGTAAACGACCACGTGGAGGGTTGCTTCGCCCGCGAACGCGTCGCAAAGAGCTGACGTGCCTGAACTCCAAGACACCCTCTACGGGAACTCAATCGAAACCTGGCTCATTGCGCTCGGCGTCACCTTGGGCGTGATGATCGGCTTGCGGCTGATCGAGCAAGTGTTGATCGTGCGCGTCGCGCGACTTGCTGAGAAGACTCACACGATCATCGATGACGTGATTGTCGGTGCGCTCCGCAAGACGAAGCTGACCTATCTGATGATCGTCTCCGTGTTCTTGGGGTCGGTGTGGCTCTCCCTTCCGGAGAACGTTCGCTCGATGCTCTGGCGGGTCACCATCGTGGCCACGATCTTCCAAGGCGGGATTTGGCTGAGCACCGGGCTGCAGATCTGGCTGAAGAACTACCAGAAGGAGGATCTCGACGGCGCCAACCGGATGACCATCAACGCGCTGAGCCTCCTCGGGCGAATCGCGCTCTGGGCCACTGTGCTGCTTCTGATCCTCGACAACCTGGGCGTCGACGTGACCGCCTTGGTGGCTGGAATGGGCATCGGCGGCGTGGCGATCGCTCTAGCGGTTCAGAGTATCCTGGGCGATCTCTTTGCTTCGCTTTCCATCGTCCTGGACAAACCATTTGTGATCGGCGATTTCATCGCGGTCGGCGAAATGGCCGGCTCCGTGGAGAACATCGGCATCAAGACGACGCGCATTCGAAGCATCTCCGGGGAACAGCTCGTGTTCGCGAACGCCGACCTGCTCAACAGCCGGATTCGTAACTTCGGTCGAATGAGAGAGCGTCGCGTGGTCTTCTCGATTGGTGTGACCTACCAAACCCCCGCGGATAAGCTCGAGCGCGTGCCGACGTTGATCGGCGACGTCATCGAGTCGCAAGAAGGGGCCCGTTTCGATCGGTCGCATTTCGCATCTTATGGGGACTCGGCGCTCAACTTCGAAACGGTCTACTACGTGGAATCGTCGGACTACGGGACGCACATGGACATCCTCCAGGCGGTCAACCTCGCCATCTACCGGAACTTCGCGACCGAGCAGATCGAGTTCGCCTACCCCACGCAAACCCTGTTCCTGTCGAAGGAATAGCGTCCGCCGGCGCTCCGCTTAACCCTTTGAAAAAGGGGTCTGACCCCTTTTTTCTTTTTGGGGAAACTTTTGGGGGGTGGTGACGTTAAGGGGGGGAGCCTTAGATGGGAGTGGCGATGAATAGTTGGCGTACGATTGTGTTGGGGGTGCCGATTCTGGTGGTTGCCATGTTGGTGGCCATCGGGGTGACTTCTACACGGGCCGACTCGCCTCGCGAAAAGGACAAGCAAGCCAGTTCGCCGGCGAAAGGTGGCAAGCTCGCGAAAGCGACTTTCGCCGGCGGTTGTTTTTGGTGCATGGAGCCGCCCTTCGAGAAGCTCGAGGGTGTGGTGAGTGTCACTTCGGGATACACGGGCGGCAAGGAGTCGAGCCCTGCCTATGAAGAGGTCAGTTCGGGACGCACCG
>CAYZDM010000473.1:0-3072 GCA_964476875.1 uncultured Sandaracinaceae bacterium
AGTGCCAGCGCCAGTGTCAGTGTCAGTGCCAGTGCCAGTGCCAGTGCCGACCGTGTCGCGGCCGACGATGAGTTTCTGTCCGATCCGGATTAGATCGCCGTTCAATCCGTTCCACTGCTGGATCTGCTCAACCGATACGCCGGAGCGTTCGGCGATCAGGCTGAGCGCGTCACCTTGCCGTACGATGACGGCCGGAGCCTCGGCCCCCACTCGGGACGAAGCCAATGCCGTGAGGCACAACAGTGCAATCCCGAGCGAGCGGAGCATCCCGATCCGTTGTATCCAAAAACCCCTTTTTCGCAAAGAAACCAGCCAAAATTGCAGTATGTGGCGCGCCGCACCAGGCTTGATAGTTTGAACGAGTGGTTGGAGGCTCACGATGCGTATTCTGGATTGGGATAGCCGCACTTCAGGTGTTGACGGCGTGCCAGCCCGACTCTTCACGCACGGCCGCCAAAGTAGAGGCGGGCCCACCTCGCTACGAGGTGACCTGTCCCGACGACGGTGATTGCAATCCATCGGTTGCCCTACTGGTCGGACTATCAGGATCAGGTGAGCCGACGCGTTGCACCGCCGCACTCGTCGGAACGCGAACCGTGGTGACGGCCGGACATTGCGTGGCTCGCCAGCTGACCTCTGGCGGCGGGTGCAGTGACGTTTGGCTAGGCTTCGCCGGCGAGAACGGCAGCCCTTCCGAATGGATTGGCTGTGACCATGTCGCGTCCGCGTCCACGCCAGTCACCACCTTGTTGTCGCCTGACTACGCCGTCCTGGAGCTGACTCGCGATACGGCTCGCCCTTCGATTCCGCTTGGCGTGGGAGAGGTGACGCGCGGTGAGGTTGTTCAAATGGTGTCGGTCACGGCGGACCGATTTTACGATGACGTTCATCAGGTCCGGAGTCGCCGCTGCATGGTGGACGACAATCGAAAACTCTCCATGTGGACCCAGACGCCGTCCCATGCGATTCGCGTTCTCTCTTCTTGCCCGATTCGACAAGGAAGCTCTGGTGCGCCGCTACTCGATCGCGAAGGTCGGCTGCGCGGACTCGTGCATGCGGGTGCCCCGCCATTCATCGCGCTTGGTTTGATGACGTTAATGCCGCAGCCAATCGAGCGCGACGACGGTTAGCACCGTCGCGACTCCGATCACCATGACCAACAAGCTGGCTGGGAGCGGAGGGGCCGTCACCCTGCGTCCGCCGGACGTCGGAGGAACCTCCAAGCCTCTGCGACCGCTCTTGTCTCTCGCTCGATGCGGTGCGTCGGACTCCATCGACGCCTCAGAAGATCGCGCGATCTCCACGAGCTGCCGCTTCCGCGACTCCCCGTCTGGAAAGAGTTCGACCATCCAATCGGCGACCTCTGCTGGCCCGACGAGCTCCTCCTGAGCAGCGAGGAAGCGTCGAAGCGCCTTGCCCATCTCGCGCGCGGTTTGCCAGCGTTCGTCTGGATTGCGTTGCAGTGCCTTCAGCACGATTTCGTCCAATTCCGGGGGGACGTCGCTTCGATAGTCGGACGGTGGTCGAATCTCCCCCGACAGGACTGCATACATGGTGTTGACGTCCGTGTCGCGAAGGAAGAGGCGCCGCAACGTGAGGAGTTCCCATAGTACCGCGCCCAAGGCCCACACATCGACACGTCGGTCGACGACGGCAGCAATCATTTGCTCGGGCGCCATATAGGGGAACGTGCCTTTGACCTGGCCCGCTTCGGTGTGGTGCACACGTTGTCGCGCGTGGGCGATGCCGAAGTCGACAACTTGTGTCGCGCCGTCGTACGTCACGAAGAGGTTCTCCGATGAGACATCGCGGTGCACCACGTGAAGCAACTCGCCGTCCGCGTCGCGGAGCTCGTGCGCCGCGTGTAGCCCTTCGCAGGCCTGCGCGATGACGCGTGCCATTCGTGACGGCAGCAGTGCGGCGCTTCGTTGGTCGGCATTGGCAACGACCCGCCGGTGAACGCGGGAGAGCGGCTCACCCACCAAGTACTCCATAGCGATGAAGTACTCCCCGTCGTCCTCTCCGAAGTCGAAGACGCTGCATACGTTGGCGTGGGTGATCCGCGAAGCGATCCGCGCTTCGTCGAGAAACATCTCCACGTACTCCTTCTCCTCGGCGAGGTGAGGATGGATGCGCTTGAGGGCTACGAGCTTCTGGAAACCGGGGGCGCCGTCAGAACGCGCTAGATACACGCTCGCCATGCCCCCCGAGGCGAGCTCGAAGCACAGTTGGTAGCGCCCGATCCGCTCAGGCGCGGTACGCGTAGGGGCCTGGGACCCCATGGACAGCTTTCGCCGTCGTCTTGGGCGCACGGATTCCATGTCTTCTGCGCTCGACTCCTCCATAGAGTTTCCAAATAGGGACAGTGCCCTCGGCACAATACCGTCTAATCAAAGTATTACACCTAGGTTTCATATTCCAGGACTTAACTAGGAACCAGAACCCCTCGGTTTGACTTCGGCGCGTAGGAGCCCTATCTATTAGGCTTGTGAAGGCCAGAGCCTAATGAATTTAGGAGAAACATACGTTCTAGATGGAATCGATCGGCAACTCCTCGATGAGCTGCAGAGCGATTGCAAGCGATCTCTCAAAGAGATTGGCGCCGTGGTCGGCCTGAGTGCCCCTTCGGTACTGGAGCGCGTTCGCAAGCTGGAAACCGCCGGAATCATTAGGGGTTACCATGCGCTGCTCGACGCCCGGCAGGTGGGTCTGGACATCTCCGCCTTCATTGGTGTCTCGATCAGCAACCCCGAGCTGCTTTCAGCGTTCGAGCGGTGGGTCGAGTCGATCTCCCAGGTGCTCGAATGCCACCACGTGACCGGTGGCCACACCCTTCTTCTCAAGGTAAAGACCCAGAACACCAAGGACCTGGAGCAACTCATCAGTCGCATCCGGTCCATGGAAGGGGTTGCCAGCACCGACACGATGGTGGTGCTGTCGACTCATACCGAGAGGGTAGAAATCGCCCTGCCCCCAGCCGAGCTCGCGTCCGACTCGCGACGCCGCAAACGCCCCCGGCGCGCAGGTCAGGCCGCCGCCGGCCACGTGGGCAGCGTGGGCGCCGGCCCCGCC
>CAYZDM010000474.1:0-3060 GCA_964476875.1 uncultured Sandaracinaceae bacterium
GTTGGCTTCTTCCCACGCATGGGCGTTCGGCGCGATGGCGTTCGCCGCGAAGCGCCGCACCTGCTCGCGCAGCGCACGATGCTCGTCCGTCTCGAAGAGGTACCGCTTCTTAGCTACGTCCATTGGCCGACTCTACACGGGCTCCCGCCGGTGAGTCAGCCAATTCGACGCAACGAAACCCGGAGAATTCGCCGGGTTGGTTTCGCCCTACTCTTCGGATGCCGCAGCCGCGACTGGCTCCGGCTCGAGAATGGCTGGTGTCGGAGCGAGCGGCTTCACCGCATCGTCGGCGACGACCATGTCGATCTTGTTGTACGCGGCGAGCCCTGTACCGGCAGGAAGCAGGCGACCCATGATCACGTTCTCCTTGAGACCGCGGAGCGCGTCGACCTTGCCGCTAATGGCCGCTTCCGTGAGCACCTTCGTCGTCTCCTGGAAGGAAGACGCACTGATGAAGGATTCGGTGGACAGCGATGCCTTGGTGATGCCGAGCAACAGTGGCTCCGCGACCGCCGGCTGACCACCCTTCGCGATGACGCGCTCGTTCTCACGCTCGAACACCGTCTTCTCGACCTGTTCGTCCGGGAGGAACCGGGTATCCCCCGTGTCCTTGATGCGAACGCGACGAAGCATCTGACGAACGATGACTTCGATGTGCTTGTCGTTGATGGCAACGCCCTGCAGTCGATAGACCTGCTGGATCTCGTCGACCAACCAAGCTGCGAGTTCCTTCTCGCCCTTGACCTTGAGAATGTCATGCGGGTTCGCAGGTCCATCCATCAGGGGTTCGCCGGCGCGCACGTGGTCACCATCTTTCACGGTGAGATGCTTGCCCTTGGCGATGAGGTATTCCTTAGGCTCGCCAACCTCAGGCGTGATGACGACCTTTCTCTTACCCTTGGTGTCCTTACCGAAGGCGACGATGCCGTCGATCTCGCTGATGATGGCGTGATCCTTGGGCTTACGCGCCTCGAAGAGCTCGGCGACGCGTGGAAGACCACCAGTGATGTCCTTGGTCTTGGTCGTCTCGCGCGGGATCTTCGCGATGATCTCACCGGCTTCGACGGTCTGACCGTCGGTCGGAATGATGTTGGCGCCCACCGGCAGGTAGTAGCGAGCCATGTTCTCGCCAACACCCGTGCTCTGGGTGTCACCTGTCTGCGGATCTTTGATCGAAACGCGCGGTCGGGCGCTCGGGTCACGAGACTCGATGACGACGCGCCGGGAAAGGCCGGTCACCTCATCGAGCTTCTCTTCCATCGTCACCGCCTCGATGACGTCGCCGTACTTCACCACGCCGTTCACCTCGGTGAGAATCGGAATGGCATAGGGGTCCCACTCGGCGAGCAGCGTCCCTCGCTCTACGCGATCACCCTCCTTGACCTTGACGAAGGCGCCATAGGTCAGGCCAAAGTGCTCACGCTCACGGCCCGATTCGTCGATCACTGTCACCGCACCGTGGCGATTCATGACGACGACCGTGCCATCACCCTTCGTGACGCGCTTGGTGTTGTCGAACTTCACGACGCCGCCCGAGCGTGACTCGATTGAGCTCTGCTCGATCTTACCGCGGGCAGCGGCGCCACCGATGTGGAACGTACGCATCGTGAGCTGTGTGCCAGGCTCACCAATCGACTGCGCGCCGATGATGCCGACAGCCTCGCCGATGTTCACTTCAAAGCCGCGACCGAGATCTCGGCCGTAACACATGGCGCAAACACCGCGACGATTCTGACAAGTCAGCACCGAACGAATCAGCACCCGCTCGATCCCAGCCGCTTCGATCCGCGCCACACGAGCTTCGTCGATCTCCTGGTTGGCCTCGACGAGTGCCTCGTCTGTGACCGGGTCGGTGATGTCTTCGAGTGCGATGCGACCGAGAACGCGCTCGCCAAGAGGCGTCACGACCTCACCACCCTCTTCTAGCTTGCTGACCCAGATACCATCGAGGGTCTCGCAATCGTAGTCGGTGATGACGCAATCCTGTGCCACGTCGACGAGACGCCGCGTCAGGTAACCCGAGTTTGCCGTCTTCAGAGCAGTGTCGGCAAGACCCTTACGCGCGCCGTGTGTCGAGATGAAGTACTGCAACACGGTGAGCCCCTCACGGAAGTTCGCCGTGATGGGCGTCTCGATGATCTCACCGGACGGCTTCGCCATCAGGCCTCGCATGCCGGCCAGCTGACGAATCTGCTGGTTCGAGCCACGAGCGCCGGAGTCAGCCATCATGAAGATCGAGTTGAAGCTCGGCTGTGTCGTCTTCTCGCCCGTTTCCGGGTTGACGACCTCGTCTGTGCCGATGGAGTCCATGAGGTCGCGAGCGATCTGGTCGGATGCTTCAGCCCAGATGTCGACTACCTTGTTGTACCGCTCGCCATCGGTGATCAGGCCTTCCTGATACTGCTCGACGACGGTACTCACGTCGTCCTGCGCCGCGCCAAGCACGTCCTTCTTGGAATCCGGGATGATCATGTCATCCATGCAGATCGAAATACCCGCACGGGTCGACATCTCGAAGCCCAGCGTCCGCAAGCGGTCCGCTAGAAGAACCGTGTTCTTGTTTCGGCTGGCGCGGTAGCACTCGTCAATGAGGGAACTGAGCGACTTCTTGTCGAGCACCTTGTTGACCGACGGGAACTCCATGCCTGGAGGCAGCACATCGCTCACGAGGACGCGGCCCACGGTCGTGTCGTAGATCTGGCCCTTGTAGCGGTAGCGAATGCGGGAGTGCAGCCCGACCATGTTCTGGTCGTACGCCATCCGCACCTCGTCGGAGGAGGCAAAGATGCCGGTGAACTGGCCCTCTTTCTCCTGCCCCTCGCGGTACTCGCCCTTACCGAACGTCTTCTCGCGCGTCATGTAGTAGAGGCCGAGAACGATGTCCTGGGTGGGGTTGATGATCGGGCGACCGCTCGCCGGCGACAAGATGTTGTTCGTGCTCATCATGAGCACGCGTGTCTCCATCTGCGCCTCGACCGAAAGCGGAACGTGAACCGCCATCTGGTCACCGTCAAAGTCGGCGTTGAACGCGGTGCAAACGAGCGGGGGAAGTCGGATTGC
>CAYZDM010000475.1:0-3037 GCA_964476875.1 uncultured Sandaracinaceae bacterium
GAGAAGGTGGGCCCGGAGGTGCCATGAGAATACCACTTGCCAACCTGCTTGCGCGCAACCCCCTCCCCAAAGTCGGTGACTTGATGGGCGAGGTCATCCGCACCAGCGACCGAGTTCAGGACTTGATCGCGTTGCTCGGGGAGGGCGATCAGAAAGGGGTCGAGCGCCTCGCCAAAGAGATCAGCACCATGGAGGGCAAGGCGGACGACGCCAAGAACGCGGCCCGCTCCAAGATGCCGGTCCGTTTGTTGATGCCAGTCGACCGACGAGACGTGCTCAAGTTGATTAGCGAAATCGATGGCATCGCGGACTGCGCCGAAGATGTCGGCGTGCTGCTGACGATTCGCCCGCTGACCGTCCCCGAGGGTATGAAACCGGTTCTCGACCTCTTCGTGGAGCGTGTGCTCGATACGATCAAGGAGGCCGCCAAGCTCATCGATCTGATCGACGATTTGGTGGAGTCGGGTTTTGCCGGGCCACCGGCAGAGCGTGTCCTCGAGCAATCCGCCATCCTCGGCCGCGCGGAGCACGAGGCTGACAAGCTCCAAGATCAATGCGCGAAGGCCTTGTTCAAGGCAGAGGATTCGATGCCGCCCACAGCGGTGTTCATGTGGACGAAGGTCCTGAACAAAATTGGCGACATGGCCAATCACGCGGAAAACGTTGGGGATCAGTTCCGGCTCTTTGTCGCCGGCTAGGCCAGTCACCATGGAGATGACCACGATCGTCCTGGCCATCGCGGCCATCGCGGGCCTCTACATGGCCTGGAACATCGGCGCGAACGATGTGGCGAACGCCATGGGCACCTCCGTGGGCTCGGGCGCGTTGACCCTGCGCGGGGCGATCATCGTCGCCGCGATTTTCGAATTCGGCGGCGCCATGTTGGCCGGCGGAACGGTCACACAAACGATTCGCAAGGGGATCGTCGACATGGAGGTCCTGGGCGGAGACCCGATGGTGATCGCTGTCGGGATGACCTGCTGTCTGCTAGCCGCTGCGCTTTGGTTGAACATCGCGACCTTTGCCGGATGGCCCGTCTCGACCACACACAGCATCGTCGGCGCGGTCGTGGGGTTCGGCTTGATCGCGGGAGGCGTACACGCGGTCAACTGGGGTGTGATGGGCAAGATCGCGGCGAGCTGGGTGGTCTCGCCCTTGCTCGGCGGGGTCCTTGGATACTCCGGTTTCGTATTCATCAAACGGAGGATTCTAAACGTCGATCGGCCGCTGTTGGCGTTGCGAGGGTGGGGACCGATCATGGTCTTTCCTATCTTCGCGATCCTGGCGCTGAGCGTCCTGTTCAAGGGCCTCAAGCCGCTCAAGCTCGACCTGGCGCTCGGGCCCTCGTTCGGGATCGCTCTTGCCGCGGGCCTGCTTGCGAGCATCTTGTCGGTTCCGTTGTTGCGGCGAGCCACGCGACTCGCGTCGGAGAACCGGGACGAACGCGTATATAGAGCGGAGCGTGTGTTCTTGGTGCTTCAGGTGATGACCGCCTGCTTCGTTGCGTTTGCGCACGGCAGCAATGACGTAGCCAACGCCGTGGGTCCAATGGCGGCGGTGTTTAGCGCCACTTCGGGCGACGTGGGTGCGAACGTGGCGGTCCCGCACCGAGTGCTCCTGATCGGTGCGGTGGGGATCGTGGTTGGACTCGCGACCTACGGCTACAAGATCATGGCCACGGTGGGGAAGAAGATCACCGAGCTGACGCCATCACGCGGCTTTGCAGCGGAGTTCGGGGCGGCCACCACCATCGTCATGGCAAGCAAGATGGGGCTGCCAGTGAGCACCACCCATACCCTGGTTGGGGCCGTGATCGGAGTCGGTCTCGCCCGTGGTATCGGGGCCATCAACATGAAGGTGGTGAGCGGAATCGTGGCCAGCTGGTTCATTACCGTGCCGTTCACCGCCCTCCTGGCGGCCGGCCTGTTCTTGATAGGCCGCATCTGGATTCCCTGAGTGGCCGCCCTGGCAACCTCGCGCTAAGCACGGCCCATGGCTCTATCCATCGGTATCGTCGGCCTGCCCAACGTCGGAAAGTCGACGCTCTTCAACGCCTTGTCGGAGAAGCAAGCGGAGGCGTCCAACTACGCGTTTTGCACCATCGACCCGAACGTGGGCATCGTTCCGGTCCCGGACCCCCGATTCGACAAACTGGTCGCCCTGCATCGCCCCAAGAAGGTCGTGCCCACCACGGTCGAATTCGTCGACATCGCGGGCTTGGTGCGCGGTGCATCCAAGGGTGAGGGCAAGGGCAACGCGTTCCTCAGCAACATCCGCGATGCCGACGCCGTGGCCCACGTCGTTCGTTGCTTTGAGGATGAGAACATCATTCACGTCGACAACCGCGTCGACCCCCTCGCCGACATCGAGACGATAGAGACCGAGCTCATTCTCAAGGATCTCGAGACGGTCCAGAAGCGCCTCGACAAGGCGGAGCGCGCAGCCAAAGGGAAAGACGTTCTCGAGAAGAAGGCCGTCGGCCTCTGCACGCGTCTTGCGGCATCCCTCAACGAGGGCAAGCCCGCCACGGCGGTCCAGCCGAACGACGAGGACGAAGCGCTGGTGCTTCGCGACATGTTCCTCCTGACCAACAAGCCCTCGTTCTTCGTGGTCAACGTCAAGGATGAACAGCTAGCAGACCTCGACAACGACCCCTTGGTCGCCCAAGTCGTCGCGCTTGGCAAGGATCGAGGGGTGCCGGTCGTCGCGATCAGCGCCGAGATCGAAGCCGAGATCATGCAGCTACCCGAAGAAGAGCGCGCCGAGTTCATCGAGTCGCTCGGTCTCGACGAACCCGGTCTGCACAAGTTGATTCGCACCGGCTACGAGACGCTCGACCTCATCACCTACTTCACAGCAGGCGAACCCGAAGTTCACGCATGGACGATCGACCGAGGTACCAAGGCACCACAGGCCGCCGGCAAGATCCACTCAGACTTCGAGCGCGGGTTCATTCGCGCCGAAGTCATGAAGTGCGAAGATCTCTTCGAGCTGGGCTCCGAGCAGGCCGTCAAGTCCGCTGGGAAGCTAGGTAGCG
>CAYZDM010000476.1:0-3037 GCA_964476875.1 uncultured Sandaracinaceae bacterium
GCGACCTCGTCGAGGTGCAGAGCTGGTACGACAACGAGTGGGGCTTCTCGAACCGTATGGTCGACCTCGCGCGGATCGTATCGAGCGCGGGTTGAGCCCGTGTCCGAGCCCATTGTTTCGATCGAAGAGCTGAGTCTCGAGAGCGTCACTACGTTCATTCGCGTAGACTTTAACGTCCCTCTGAAGGATGGCGAAGTGGCCGACGACACACGAATTCGCGCGGCCCTGCCCACGATTCGTTACGCGATCGAGCAAGGCGCTCGCGTGGTGCTGGCTTCACACCTGGGTCGACCCAAGGGGCAAGTGGTTCCCGAGCTTTCGCTCGAGCCCGTTGCCGTCCGGCTCGCTGAGCTTCTCGAGGGCGGCGAGGTTCGACTCACGGACGACTGCATAGGAGACGGCGCGCGTAAGGTCATACAGGACCTGCGCGATGGTCAGGTCGCCCTGCTCGAGAACCTTCGCTTCCACCAAGCCGAAAAAGACAACGACATCGATTTCGCGCGCGAGCTGGGCGCGTCGTGCGGCGCGTACGTCAATGACGCTTTTGGCGCGGCGCATCGTGCACACGCGTCGGTGAGCGCACTGCCCCGCCTCATGGAGGAACGGGCCGCTGGGTTTCTGATGCAACGAGAGATCGAGGTGCTCGACAAGCTTCGCACGGACGCGCCTCGTCCATACATCGCGATCCTCGGCGGCGCGAAAGTCAGCGACAAGATCGGCGTGATGGAAGCCTTGATGGGGAAGGTCGATGCGCTGCTCGTGGGCGGTGCCATGGCGAACACCTTCTTGGCGGCTCGCGGTCTCAATGTCGGCAAGAGCCTTTGCGAGAACGACAAGCTCGCCCTTGCACGAAGTCTCATGGCGGCCGCCGAGGAGAGCGAGGTGGACCTCCTCCTTCCCATCGACGTGCGCGTCGCAGATTCGGTCGACTCCACCGATGCCCGCGTCGTAGGGGTCGCGGGCATTCCCACCGACTCAATGGCCCTCGACATCGGACCCGAGACCGAGCGCCTCTATCGGGACCGCCTTCGTCGCGCGATGGCTGTCTTCTGGAACGGCCCAATGGGCTTGTTTGAGAACCCGGCATTTGCCGAGGGCACCCTGGCGGTGGCGCGCGCAGCCGCCGATTGCCCCGGGTTCAGCGTAGTTGGCGGGGGCGACAGCGTGGCCGCGGTGCAGCAGGCCGACCTCGCCAGCCGCTTCGACCATGTGTCCACTGGCGGCGGCGCGTCGTTAGAGTATTTAGAGGGCCGCCCGCTCCCGGGCGTGGAGGCCCTTGAGCCATGAGTCAACGGACACCGCTGATCGCAGGCAACTGGAAGTTGCACAATAACCTCGCCGAGTCGCGCGCGTTGGCGATTGCGATCGCTGCGCATGTGCGCGGCGGGTCTGGCTGCGATGTTGTCTTGGGGCCGGTGGCGACCTCCCTCGCGACAGTGAACGGGGCGATCGATGGAACCGCGGTCGGCCTCGCGGCGCAGAACACTCACTGGGAAGACTCCGGCGCTTGGACGGGCGAACTCAGCCCCTCGCTGTTGGTCGACGTGGGCTGTAACCACTGCATTATCGGTCACTCGGAGCGCCGCCAGTTTTTCGGTGAGACCGACGCGGGCGTTCGCAAGAAGCTCGCCGCCCTATTGGCACACAAGCTCGTGCCCATTGTGTGCGTGGGGGAGAGCTTGGAGCAGCGTGAAGCCGGGCAGACCCTCGACGTCGTGCTGGGCCAGGTCGAGGCGGCCATCGAAGGGCTCGACGCAGCCGCGTTGGCACCGCTCGTGGTGGCTTATGAACCTATCTGGGCCATCGGCACGGGTCGGACCGCCGAGGCCAAGGATGCGCAGGAGGTACACCGCGCCATCCGCGGCCACCTCGCCGAACTCAGAGGCGAATCCTGGGCAGACACGGTGCGAATTTTGTATGGTGGGAGCGTCAAGCCCGCCAACGCGGACGAGCTGCTCGCGCAGCCGGACGTGGACGGTGCGCTCGTTGGTGGTGCGTCGCTGTCCGCCGACAACTTCATTCCGATTATCGATGCCGGCGTTCGCCGGGCGGAGAGCTGAGTTCATGTATACGTTTATTTCGATCGTCTATGTCATCGTGTGTTTGTTCCTGATTCTCGTCGTGCTTTTGCAGTCCGGCAAAGGCGGAGGACTGGGATCGGCATTCGGTGGTGGCGCGAGCCAGCAGATTTTCGGAGGGGCTGGCGCGGGCAACCTGCTTACCCGGCTGACGGCCGTGTTCGCGTTCACGTTCATGGCCCTTTCGGTGTGGCTTGCGTTTCTTTCGTCCTCGGGGGAGCAGGCGCTCGACCGAGCCGTCCGCGAACAAACCGCTACGCAGGAAGCTGCAGCCGCCGAGGCCGATGCCGAAGAGGCTGAAGAGGCCGCCGCGGACGCCGAAGAAGCCGCGGTCGAGGAAGAGGTAGCGGAAGAAGTCGCCGAAGAGGCTGCTGCTGCGGAGGCTGAGGAGCCTTCGACGCCCGAAGGCGAGTAGCGCCCTAGCCGCGCAGCATCGCCGCACGCTCGAGCCAGTCGAGGCTCTCGTCGGTGCGGTTCTCCTGCGCGAGGAGCCGTCCCCGCAGAGCGCAGAATCGCGCGGCGTAGTCGTCTCTCCCGAGGCCATCCGCGAGAACCAAGGCTCGCATCATTTGGGGGGTGCCTCGGGCCCCGACGCGGGCTTCCACGCAAAGCCGACCAAGCTGTTCATACAGGTCCAGCGCCACGCGACTGCTCGCCACCGAGTCTGTCTTGCAGGAGTCGAGCGTCGCTTCGATTCGCTCGATGGTGCCGAGGACTGAGGGCTCGCTTACGTCCGGGGTCTGTGGCGCAGACGCCATCGCGCTTTTCGCGACGTCGCGCGGGGTTACGAGCACGTCTCCATCGTGGAGAACCTCGACTAGTGCTTGTTCAAGTTCTGCCGCGTTGGGTCGGTGCTCGGGGTACGGCTGCGTCGCCCACTCGATCACCTCGAGAAGGGCCCGCGGGGCACCCGTTGTGGGCAGGCACCGGCGAAGGATGGCCCCTGCCGCAAACACGTC
>CAYZDM010000477.1:0-3037 GCA_964476875.1 uncultured Sandaracinaceae bacterium
GCTGAAGCTCTAGCGAGCAGTAGGTGTAAAAGTCCTCGTAGCCCCAGTTGAGGTAAGATTCCCGATTCCGGACCTCCACCAGCGCCTCCGCCATCATCACCCACGAGCGCTTGAACTCGCGCGCACGGCGAACGACGTGAACCCGGAGCTCATCCGCCCCCTCTGCTTCGAGCGCCTCTGCGAGGTCGCCGAGCCTTTGATGCGTAGCCATCGGCGCTCTATACCACCGAAGCTGTCTGTTTTATACCGGGCTCGGGAAGAATGCTGAAGTGCCGCAAACCGCGATAGACCGAGACGCCCGCCGGCGCAGTGTGGCGACCGCGATGCTCGCCACCGAGTTGGTTGGCGACGTGGCTCGGAGGCTAGGCGAGGTGGGTATTGAGGTGATGCCAGTCAAAGGGGCGCTCTTGCAGCACTGGCTGTACGACGATCCCAGCGAACGGCCGCTCACCGACGTGGATTTGGTCGTTCGGCCTGAAAATCTACACCGAGCGATCGAGCGTCTCGAGACGGCCGGGTACCGGCGAACACCCCACCGCAGCGTGGGCGGACGCGTCCTGCACACGCCGTTTGGCCTCGCGCTCGATCTGCACCCGCGGCTGTTCGATCGGGCGCGGTACCGGGTCTCCACGCGCGACCTGTTCGCTCGGAGCACCGAGAATCATGACTTGTATGGGGCGAGCGTGCGAACGCCGTCGCCGCTCGATGTATACGCACACCTGGTGGGCAAGTTTGGAAGCGACCACCTCGGTCGCCCGGCCACTGCGCGTCTCGACGAAATCGCGAGACTGGGACTCCGGATCGAGGTCCGGCCTGACACGATGGCCCGTCATCTTCAGCATTGCGGGATGCGCCGCGTGTCGAGGTACGTGCTGCCCTTGGTCCACGAGGTCACCGGTGATGCGTTCTCATCGGCCGTGTCCGATGACCTCGCGCCCGATCCACTTGGGCGGGGGATCGCCAAGGTCGCCGATTCGATCCTCGGTCGGACTGCAGCGGACTCAGGGATCGCTGCCGTGTTCGCGCACCTCTTGAACGACTCCGTGCCTCGGGGTGTTCGCTCCGGCGTACGGGCGATGCTTCATCGGAGCGAGTAGGTTAGGTCGTCGCCTTAGGACGAGACTGGCCCGATGGGGCAGGCGGCGGGGGTCCCTTTTCCGGGGTTGCAACTCGTGGCTACGGCTTCCATCGGCTCCCGATAGACGATGCGCGGAGTCTCGTAGGGCTCACGCCCCGATGCGTCGTCGGTCGGGTTGCCCGATACTTCGCTTGAACTGCTGGTCTTGTTCCGTTCCACTTGGCCCCTCACCGTTACAATACCGTAAGTCGGACGCGGGCGCGACCCGCGGCTGCCATCCTTTGCTCCACCATCGGGTAGATTGCGAGCGGGTCTCCCGAATGGGTGTGCGCGGCACCAGGGCAGAAGTTCGCGGTCAGGCCCGCGTCCCCGAAAGTGTCGAGCTTGCGCCGCGCGGCTAATGTCGTGTCTCTGACCTCTGCCAGTACGCCTGATCCGGCCCAGATGTCTGTGATTCGCTTCTCGTGCAGATTGCCGACGGGGACACGCCACTGCACGCAGGGAAGGACCGCGCCGAACGGGTTGATCGCCAAGTTGTTCGAGCCGGCCCCGCAGTGTTTCCCGGTGCCTGCCATCGCCGCTTTTCGCGCGTCCGTCGGTGATGGGACCTCGGTGACTTGGGGGTCGCGTTTCGCTCGAGTTTTCCGAATGTGACGGTGACGCGCCCGACCTTCCGAACTCGCCTCGATGTTGAGTGGGCTCTTGTCGCCATCGTCTCTTGGTGTCACGTCGGGATCGATCTGACAGGTGACACCGAGCTCATCGCAAAGGGCGAACAGCTCCTCGACCTCGTTCTCGTTCCACTTCGTCAGGACGCTGTTGGCTTTCACACGGAGGCCGAGCGATTTCATCGTACGAATGTTCGCCAGGAGGCGGTCAAAGCTGCCGTGCACGCGGGTCTGCCGATCATGGGTCTCCGCGCGAGCCCCGTGAATGCTCACCTCGATCAGAAACGGGTCGACCTCATCTCGAATCCGGCGCGCTAGCTTCTCTTTGCAGGCATGGCCGTTGGTCTTGAGCCGGATCACGAAGCCGAGGCTCCGCGCATGCGCCGCGATCTCGAAGAAGTGTGGATGCGCAAGCGGCTCCCCGCCCGTGAGCGAGAGGTGGAGCACCCCGAGCGACGCCAGGTCGTCGAACAGCGATCGGTACTGCGCCACCGACAAGGGCTTCCCGTCGAGAGACAAGTCGTTGTAGCAAAAGGTGCAATCGAGGTTGCACGCGTAGGTGAGCTCGACCAACACCGACATTAGTCGATTCTCGTTCCAACTACGTTTGACCGTGTTGGCGTAGCTCATGATCGTGCGATCGCGCCTGCCCGGAGAAGCTCGCCGAGCAATGAGGTTGTGTCGGCGCGTGCTTGCTCCGCGTCGACGGAGTAGCGCTCAGTCACGCTCGTAACCACTTGGTCGAGGCTGCGCCCGCCCCGGAGTTGCTCGACGATGAAAGCACCGACCCGGTTCACCACGAGGACTTCGCCCGCATCCTGGATGACGAAGATGCCCTCGTCGTCCATCACACGGAACCTCGCATGCGGATCAAGGTGATAGCGTTGGGCGTGCGCTTGGGTACTCATGATTCAATACACTCCAAAAGCGTGTGTCTTTGGCGAACGACAAAATGCGAAGCGGGACCCGCTCGATGAGCTCTGCCGCGCGCGACGTGAGCGCATCGACGAGCCGTGGGTCGGTGTTGATGTAGGGGCACGAGGCGACGATACGCGAGACCGCTTCGGCTTTCGAGCACCCATGCACGGCCGGGGCAGTGCCTTGCGCGAGGCCCAGCAATCCGGTCAGCGGGTAGGGCGGGTGCGGTTTGGGTGCGCGGCCGAAATCACCCGCAAAAGGCATCGCCCTAATCTCAAACGAGTCGCCTGAGCGCGAAATCGCGTTCAACTCGTCGCTCAAGATGTCGAGTTCGAGCTCGTCGGCCAGGCAGCAGAGCGTGGTTTTCCCAGCG
>CAYZDM010000478.1:0-3036 GCA_964476875.1 uncultured Sandaracinaceae bacterium
TGCCGCCACTGGCGCCGCTGCCGCCTGTGCCGCCTGTGCCGCCTGTGCCGCCTGTGCCGCTGTCAGTGCTGCCACAGCCGAAGGCCGCCACGCTAAGCGACAGACCAAGAATCATCATCAAGTTACGAATCATTAAAACCTCCACCTTTAATAGTATCGAGAACAATTACCCTCTTCTTGGAGACCTCGCACCCTGAATGGCTTTCCAGCCATTTCGCCAGCATCGCAGCACGCGACCTCGGCAGAGAGCTCCTCGAAGGACGAATGGTAGCTTTAACCGCCCTAGCGTTGGCAAATAGTGCGTTGATGGGGCGCGTCGGAGTTCGGAAAGCCCCCAGTTGGCCAGGGAAACGGGCGTCTAGAGGCTCATGGTGTGCTGTCCTTGAGGACAGCCGGAATGAGCATCATGCGGAAGAGGGTACGCATGCCGTCCTCATCGGTGGCTACTTGGCTGGGCGCATTGAGGTAGGTCCACAGTACGCGGAGCAGCCACTCGATCAGCATCTCCGGGTCGACGTCGTCTCTCAGGAGGCCTTGCTCCTTTGCGTTGGCGAATATCGGGCCGAGGACTTGGACGCCGATCTGAATCAGACCGGACGAACCAAGAAGGAGGTTGCCGGATGAGTGGGAATCGAGAGAGGTGACGAGCGACGCAAACACCGGTCGGCGTGGCAATTCGCGCAGGGTGAAGAGGAGGCCCTCGACCACCCAATCCGAAATAGTGCTGTACTTCCCCAGATAGCCGATCGCCTCGGTGGCGAGTGCGGACGCCTGGCGGGAGGCAACGCCGAGCAGAAGTGCGTCGCGGTTTTCGAAGTAGCGATATACCGTTGCGCGGGACATGCCAGCGGCACGAGCCACGTCTTCCATGGATGTTTTCTGCGGACCAAACTGCGCGAGGCAGCCCTCCGCGGCATCCAGAAGTCGTTCACGGACCGGCTTGGATTTGGTATCCTCGGACGCCGCAGCGGCGGCTTTGCTGGCTGGCATTTGACACAAATGACACAATTTGTTTTATGTGTCAAATCAAAATCGCTGGCCGTCGCGCGGAATGCGTGTGCTGATTAGGCGCACGATGTTGAGCCAGTGATAGGTGTCGACCGCGACGAAGGGCTTGCCGGAGTTGAGCAGCGCCACCGAGATATCTCGCCCGGGATCAGCCCACGCGAGGATGTTGCTGAGGCCGACGTGTCCAAACGCCCTCCCACAACGAATGCCATATAGGCCGACTGGTTCGGTGCCGAGCATGAAGCCCATCGAGTAGTACAGGGGCAGCAAGAGCGTGCGATCGAGCTGGCCTAGAGTTTGCGGCGCAATGGCTTCGCGAATCGTGGACTCTGAGAAAATCCGGACGCCGTCGTAGGCACCGCCCGCGACCAGCAGCTCAAAGAAGCGACAGATATCGTCGGGCGTCGCGACTAGATTCCCGGAGGGGACGATCCCCATACGGAAGCGGCGGTCATTCGAAATGGCAATCAGCTCTTCAATGGAAACCCCGAGTGCTTTCTCGAAGATGTCCTTCAGCGGCCAGATCAATTTGGGGCCGGTACAGGCGTCGATCGCGACTTCATCGAGTCGCGCCTCGGGCACGCCGTAGTTGAAGTGATTCATACGGAGCGGCTCGGAGATTTCCCTGCGCAGGAACTCGCGAATATCCGTTCGTGTGACCCGCTTGATGATCTCCGCGAAGATGAACCCGCTGGTGACGGCATGATACGCGGGCACGGTCCCCGGTCTGTAAGTCGGCTCGAGTTCGTAGATCAGCTCGAGGATCTGTTGCGGCTCTTGTAGTAAATCGAGGTCGACGACTCCGGCGGGCACCTCTGGAATGCCCGCCCTGTGCGTCAGAAGATCTCGGATTGTGATCCGCTGCTTCCGGTTCCGCGCGAACTCGGGAATGAACGTAGCGACGGGTTCGTCCACATGCAGTTGCTCTCTCTGTGACAACAAATGAATGAGCATTGCCGTGACAGCCTTCGAACCGGAGAAGAAGTTGAAGAGCGTGTCGGGCGTCGCCTGAACCAATGGCGCGCCTTCGGGATCATCGGGCGAGTTGCCGCGTGCGTGCCCAATCGTGCGATCGAGGATCACCTCCCCTCGGCGGCGAATACACAGCCCCAGCGCGGGATGAAAACCGGTCTTGTAGAAGTCGACGACCGCGTTCCAGATCGACTCCACGGCGTCGCGGGTGAGCCCGACCGATTGGGGATCCACCTCAGACCCGCGGCGAGCGCTGACCTCTTCTGCGTCGAAAACGCGGACGCGCTTTGATGTGAGACCCCGTATTTCCAAGCGCTTCAAGCCGCTTCCCCTTCTAGTTTAACCCCTGCAAAAAGGGGACAGTCCCCTTTTTCGTTTTCGACACAGTTGACATATATTGTCTCATGTGCCAAACGGGGCTGGCGAGTTGTTAGTCACTGATAGACGGATAAGGAATCGAGCCATGGATTGTCGTCCTCTCTCCCAGCGTGGAGCGCTTCATTTTGCCTTGTTGGGTTCGGCGCTGATGGCGCTATTTGTCGTGGGTTGCGGCGGCACGGGCGGCTCTACCGGGGGCTCGGGTGGGTCGGCCGGGTCCGGCGGCTCGGGTGGGGAGCGGTTTGCGTCCATTCAGGACGCGACGCCTCTCCCGCGAAGCAAGCCCGAGGACCTCGGCATTGAGCCCTTCGTGGGCGAGGCCGTGGTGAATGCGCCGATTCCTCCTCTCGAGCTCGCGCCGCATCCCTATCTCAACAACACCGGCGACTCGCGCATCCACAACGATCACTACAACTCCGCGGTCTACAACAGAACCGGTCCGGTGGGCCCGGAGCTCGAGATCACCACCAACTTCCTGGGAACGCCCGCCGGCGTCTGCGCGATGATGACGATGCTGGAGAACGGCTACGTGGTGGGCAGCTGTCTGGTGAACCAACAAGACGGGCTGCACGTCATGCTGCTCATGATCGACAACGAGAACCTGAACATCGTAGCTGAGCGAGACCTCGGGTCACGACCGTTCGTCCCAACCTCCGCGGGCGGCGCCTACTTCAGCAT
>CAYZDM010000479.1:0-3032 GCA_964476875.1 uncultured Sandaracinaceae bacterium
CGGGCGCCTCATAGGTGACAGACCCGTCGATAACCCGGTAGCGGCGAAGCTGAAAGGCCACGTTGCCAGCCGCCGCCACCTTCCCGTCGGACTCCGCCCCTTCGGCCCCACCCGAGCCCTCTTTAACGATGTCGTAGTTGGCGACCCCGTCCTCGGTCACCAAGACATGGATCTCCGGATGCTCGATCGTGATCGACTCGACGACCAGTTGCTCGTCTCCGACCAAGCTGAACAAGTCGACCCCACCCCCGAGCGACCGCACCGAAAGAAGCGTAGTTCCCTCGAACACACCCTTCCCAGTGATTTCGAGATCGACGACTTCGGCTGTCAACGTCGGGAACGTCGACAACAAAGACAGATCGATGCTCTCGAAGTCAGCCCTTGCGTCGAGCCGCTCGTTGAGCTCGTCGCGCACAAGCTCGGCAACTCGCTCCCGCAAAACGATCGGAACGATCACGACGGCGCCGATCAACAGCACAATCAGTGCCGCGATCGAGACAAGCGCAACCTTGACTGGCCTCTTCACGGCTCCGTTCTAACACATCACACCGACGTCCCACCGATGAAGTGAAACGGACCCTCGCCAGGACCCACCGCGTGTTGCCCCCTCGCACGAAGCATCGTTGCGGGGGAACGAGAAACGCTAGTTGCAGGCCTCTGCGGCTTGCTGCACGCATTCGTTGACGGTGTTGCCCTCGAAACAGTTGCCGCAGTCGAGCTGCTCGCCGTCCACCACGTAGTAACAACTTCCGTTGCTGCTATTGATGCAGAAGTCGAACGTCTTGTCGCCGCTTGGGCAGTCGTACACGTCGCCGGCGTCAGAGTTGTCTGACGCGCAGATCGTCCCTCCGCCAAAGCCGGGAATAGTGTCCGCGTCCCCGCAAGCAGTCATCAACAACGCACAAAGCGCGAAACCAATCATTGAGCCGAGTGTGGATTTCATGTGACGAGTATCTGGGCATCACGCCCCGGTGTCCAGAATGAAGTCAAGCCCGCCAATCCATACGCGGCAACGAACGCCTATTTACGGTTGACGGTGCCCCTTTGCCTCGGCAGGCTCTTGCACTCGATGGGCGGAACACCTTTGAAGACAACATCCATCATCATGGCGATCGCTCTTGGCCTCGCAACCACCGTCGGCGCACAAGAGGGGCAGGCACCTACCGTCACCGATGCGCCACCTGCGCAGAGTGAAACCCCGGCGACCGGCTATGTCACCCAGGGAGACCAGTTTGCAGTTCGCCAGGTTCCTGGTTGCCGAAAGATCAACAAGGGTGGCCCCATCGCGGGGATCGTCGTCGCCTCGGTTTTCTGGTGGGTCCTTCCCATGAGTATTCCGGTGTGGATCACTCAGGCGAAAAAGCTGAAGCGACGCAAAGCCGAGATCTACGAACAACAGCAACGCGGCTGCCCCTAGACCACCCCCGTGGAACCCTCGGGGCGGAAGAGCATCGAACCCTGTGAGCGCATCGCGGCCACGAATGGCGATCACACCCAATCATGAATCCGGCGAACCTCGCTCTCCGATTCGTCCTCGAAGTCACCGCCCTTAGTGCGCTGGCTTGGTGGGGTTGGTCGCTCAGCGACGCATGGTGGCGATGGCTCGCTGCGATTGGAGTGGTGCTGTTTGTTGCTTTGGCTTGGGGTGTCTTTGCGGTTCCCAACGATCCAAGCCGCGGTGGGCAGGGCATCGTGAAGGTTCCGGGTATCGCGAGGTTGGCGCTAGAGCTTCTTGTCTTCGGCGCCGGAGCCTATGCGTTCAAGGCTGTCGGTAGGCCGAATCTCGCGATGGGGTTCGCTGCCTTCGTCGCCGTGCACTACGCTTGGTCATACGAGCGCGTGGCTTGGCTACTCAAGCAGTAGACAGCTTGGTGCCCCCGGCCCCAGAGACTGCATCACGGAAATGAACACCCGGCCGCATCAAGCCCAAAGAGTTCGGCGCCTCCTTGCCTTCGTCGCTCTCCTGGCCACGACCGCGCTCAGCTCAGCCTCGGCGCAAGCCAGCCCAGAACCAGAGCCCGCGGCTGAACCCCCAGCCGAACGCCCGGTTCGCGCCTTCCCGCGCGTGTCCCTCCTCGCGCCGCTCGCGGCAGACCCTCGTTGGCCGAAGTTCACCGCCGGGTACGCGCGCTACTTCGGCGATTCGCAGGCAACCCATGTGGCCACGGCCGAAGCCGGCGCCTCGATCGCCATCGTCCAAAAAGACAACCGCCGAGGCAGCTGGGAGATCGGTTTTCAGGGCGGCATCTTTTCGATCTTCGATTTCGCGGCGCCCTCGAGCGACCTGGTGAATGCCGACTATCTCGGCGGCCTCACCTTTTCATACGCGCTCGACTCGCTCGTCTTCTTCGCCCGCCTTTTTCACCAGAGCTCCCACCTCGGCGATGAGTTTATTCTCAACAACGACCCGGAACGTATCAATTTTTCGTTTGAGGCGGTCGATGCCTTGGTCTCCTATGTTCCGCGACCTTGGGCGAGGGTCTACGGAGGTGCGGGCGCCATCGTTCGCGTCGACCCTTCCGGTCTCGACCGTTGGTCGCTGCAGGCCGGCGCAGAGTTTCGTCCCGTCACTTTCAAAACCAAACTCCGAGTCCAACTCTTCACGGCCGTGAACCTCGAGTCCTGGCAACAAAACAATTGGGTCCCCGACGCTTCCATCATTGCAGGCGTAACGCTCGACCCCATCGGCGAGTCGAGCTACCGCGTCGACTTCCTCATCCGCTACTACGTCGGCCACTCCCCCAACGGCCAGTTCTTCACGAACCGAATCCAAACCCTCGGCCCCGCAGCCCAACTCTACTTCTAGCGGCGGCATTCCGAACTCGCAGAACCAGGACTAGCGCCCGCCGTCGGAGTAGGGCGCCCTCAACCTCCCGGTGGCGACAACTCCCCGGAACCCCACGCGGCTCGCCCGGCACACCGCTTGCATTCCAGCAACTCCATGCCGATTGACAACAGAATCCCAAATGATATCATTGATATCAAGCAAGCTATGGCCCAACTCATCGTCCGAGAACTCGACGAAGCGATCG
>CAYZDM010000480.1:0-3024 GCA_964476875.1 uncultured Sandaracinaceae bacterium
TGGTTATGCATCGGATGGAGCGTGGTGTTCGGGATGACCACGGCGGCGGTGGCTTGGTCGATTCAGCCCTTGCTCCAGCTTCGCGAGCACGGTGCACTCGGGTTGGTGGCGACCGAGGAGCCTTCCCTCCTGTCGCCGCTTCGGAGCGCGTACGAGCTTCAGAGCGAGCGGGGATTCTCGCGGGAGCTGGTCGTCGCTCAACGCGTGCGCTTGTTGCGAGCGCTCGACGACGCCCCGGCGCGCAAGTTCATTCCCTGGCGTTGGGTCGTCCAGCCGGCGTTGGCCGCCGCAATCGCGATGGCGGCATTCGCCTGGTGGTCGTTGGACTTCGATCGCGCTGCGGCGGGTCGATACGCCTTGTTGCATGCCCAGGTGGGGGAACGTGAGGGCGCGCGGACCAGCCATGTCGTCGCTCGCACCTCCGCCGAGTTGCTCTTTCCCGACTACATGGCGCGCGACAACGAGCGGATCCAGGACGCAGACCGTTTGGTTGTGCCGCGGGGAACCGCCGTCGAGTACACGATCACCCCTATCGGCGATGCCGCGCGGGTCGTCGTGGAGCTGCCGGGACGGCACGTGCAAACCACCCGAGCGGGCGACCAGTTCGTGGCTTCGTTCGTAGCCGACACCGACGGCCCGTTGGAGATCTACGTGGAATCCGCAAGCGGTGAGCGGCGAATCGATCATCGAGCTCGCTCGATCCACGTACAGATTGACGAGCCCCCCCAGGTGGCCCTCGTTGCGCCAGACAAAGACCTCGTCGTCGAAGCCCGGCAGCCGGTCCTGCTGCAACACAACTCCACCGATGATCATGGAGTCCAAGAGCTGACGCTGATCATCAAGCTTCCGAGCGGCGAGCATCTTCGACGCGCGATTCTGACGCCGTCGGACGAGCCGAAGACGGAGTTCTACGACGAGACCTTGGTGCACTTGGAGGAGTTCTCGCTTGCGCCAGCCGACGCGGTGACCGTTTGGCTGGAGGCGAAAGACGGGAACCGCGTCGATGGTCCCGGTGTGGGGCGCTCCGCCGTTCGTACGCTGACGCTAGCTTCTGAAATCACTCGGCGCCGGGACCGCATAGTCGAGCTAGAGCAATTGCTGGATACCCTATTGGCGACGCTGGCAGTTCGACTCGAACAGCCACTTCCGAAGAAGCTGAAGGAGGCTCTTCGGCGACGCAATGCCAGCATGATTCCGTACAACGGCGTCATGTCGCTTCTCGGGCAGGTCGGTGATCACCGAGGTCCGCGAACCATTCCGCTGTTGCTCGATATGAGAAAGCGACTGGAGCGGGCGCACCGGCGTGAGGCCACGACGTACCGGGCGGACGTTCAATCAAGCGCTAGAGCGCGCTACGACAGCACCATCGTCACCGAGCTGGAGAACGACGCGCTGCTCGTGGCTGATCTGATCAGCGAGGCACGGCTGAACGACGCGGCCGAGATCGCCCGAGAGATGCGACAGCTGCGGAGCGAGCTCGCATCCCTCATTGGGGAGCTGCGACGTGGGCAGACCCCCGAGCTGCAGCGAGCCCTGATGGCCGCGTTGGACCGGGCGGAACGGCGCCTCGACGCATTGCGACAGCAGTTGCGCGACGCGATGCAGTACGTGCCCGGAGAGTTCGTCAATCGCCAAGCACGACAGGCCAGCGAGTCCACCGACGCGCTTCGAAGCGTTCGCGAGGCGTTGGCCAGCGGTGATCTCGATGCGGCCGAATCGGCCCTCATGAAGTTGGACCAGACGATTGAGGCGATGACGCAGGCGCTCTCTCAAAGCGAAGATTCATTGGTCGAAGCGCGGTTCGGGCCGCGCGAGCGCGCGTTGATGAAAGCGACCGACACGATTCGAGATCTCGAGGTGGAGCAGCAGCGAATGGCCGACAAGGCGCAACGCGCCGGCGACAAGGTGGTCGAGCGAGTGACCGAGGATAAGCAATCGCTGGCTTCGGAGATTCGCGGCGAGCTGAAGAAGATGGCTGAAGAAGTCGCGGAACTCCTAGGCGGTGTCAACAGCGAGGCGCTCGGGCCGTACGAGTCGAGCCTTCAAGGCCGAGCAGGCGAGCGCCTCGATGACTTCCAGAAAGCGGTCGGAAGCGGTGACCTCGGTGAGGCGCTGTCGATGGCCGACCGATTGGCCCATGCGGCCAATGAACTCGCCAAAGACTTGGAACTCTCCGCAATGATGTTTCGAGGACGGGGTGGACAGACTGCTGAAGCCGCCGCCCAAGCTCGGCAGGCCGCTGCCCGAGCCCAGGATCTCCGAGACGCGGCGCGTGGCGCGGTGCCCGATGTGGCCGGCGCGCTGACCCCCCGCGAGCGTCAGCAACTCGGGAAGCAGGCGGAGCAACAAGGCAAGGCGCAGCAGGCCACGCATCAGCTCGCACGCAGGCTTCGAGAGGACGTTGGTGGTGTGCCGGTGTCCGAGGAGGCGGCCGAGACCCTCGAGTCGATTGAGCAGCCGATGCGGCGCGCCGCGCAGGCCCTGGAGAATGGCGACCCGCTCGAAGCCAACAAGCAGCAAGAGGCGGCGGCCGATCAGCTTCGCCGTTTGCGGCAGCACCTCGAATCCCAGCGACGGAACGCCGGAGGCAGCGGCGGCGCCGACAAGGGCAAAGCGACACGCTCCAACCAGCGCGTCGAGATCCCGACCGGCCGCTCGAAGGCCGACGAAGTAGCGTGGCGCCGCCGGGTGCTCGATGCGAAGAACGGCACGCCGCCGGAGGGCTACCAAGACGCCGTGAACGACTACTACGAGAGGCTTCTGCGATGAAGCGCGCCTTCATATTCGTGGTCTTTGCCTTCGCTGGCTCGTTCGCGGTTTCGGTTCCAGCCGACACCGCAAACAGCACGGAGGTCCTCGACCTGCTCGAAGCATCTCTAGCCGCTGGCGAAGGAGTCCCAGCCCAAGTGCTGCTTCGGCGCTACCTCGAGACCTACCCACGCACGTCTCGGGTGATTGAGCTCGAAGTGCTGGCTGAGTTCTACGGAGGCGACTACGAGGCGGCGGCCGACGGCATCGCCGAGC
>CAYZDM010000481.1:0-3023 GCA_964476875.1 uncultured Sandaracinaceae bacterium
ATACCATACGGCGCCATGATACGCCTCTCGGAGAGCACCGAAACCCGCATCGGTGCGAGGAATTCGAGTTCGCGGACCAATCCCTCGCCTCCTGCGTACTTCCCATTGCCGCCGGAACCGCGTCGAAGCTCGAACCGCCGGATCCGGACCGGAAAGCGGGTCTCGAGAACCTCTGGGTCCGTGCACTTGGAGTTGGTCATGTGGGTATGTACGCCCGATGCACCCGCGCGATGTGCGGTCGCCCCCGCGCCGCCGCCGAGGGTCTCGTAGTATGCAACACGATCGTCGCCGAAGGTGATGTTGTTCATCGTTCCCTGGCTCGCCGCCGCCAGCTCGAGCGCGCCAAGCAGGACATCGACGATCCGTTGGGAGGTTTCGACGTTGCCCGCAGCGACTGCTCTCTCCGGACTTGGGGAGAGCAGCGACCCCTCCGGGATTCGAACCGTCACCGACCGCAGGCAGCCGCTATTGAGCGGGATTGGCTTGCCGACAAGCACGCGCAACACGTAGAGGACGGCGGCCATCGTGACGGCCCGGGGGGCGTTCAGGTTGTTGTCGAGCTCGCCATCCGTTCCTTCGAAATCGATATCGAGGGCCGCACCTCGAACGGTGATTCGAACGACGATCCGGGCGCCGTCGTCCAACTGATCTTCGAACCGGTGCTCGCCATCCGGAAGGCGTTCGATCGCCTTGGCTGTAAGCTCTGCGGCGTTGTCCTGAATGTGTTGCATGTACGCGGTGACGACCTCGACCCCGAATCGCGCCAACAGCGTGTCGAGTAGCTGCGTGCCCCGCTCGTTCGCTGCGATTTGAGCCTGGAGGTCAGCCAGGTTCTCGGAGGGGTTGCGCGCGGGGTACGGTCCGTTCGACAGTGCTTCGATGAGCCGCGTATCGTCGAACACTCCGTCACGGACAATCTCTAGATTGCGCAACACGATGCCTTCTTCGCGAAGCGTCTTCGAGAACGGCGGCATCGACCCCGGTGTTAGACCTCCCACATCGGCGTGGTGTCCGCGCGACGCGACCACGAAGCGCAGCGCGCCATGGTCGTCGTGTACTGGGGTGACCACCGTGATGTCAGGTAGATGAGAACCACCACCGGCGGGATCGTTGGTGACGAAGACCTGTCCCGGTCGCGTGACTTGATGTGCGGCTAGCACCGCGCGGACTGACTCGCTCATGGCGCCGAGATGCACAGGAATATGCGGTGCGTTGGCCACGAGTCCTCCTTCCGCGTCGAAGACCGCGCACGAGAAGTCCAGACGGTCGCGGATGTTGGTGCTCATGGCGGTGCGTTGCAGGACCACCCCCATCTGCTCGGCGATCGATGTGAATTGGTTGTGAAACACCTCGAGGAGGACCGGGTCGACCTGCGCGTCCACCGCTTCGCGCCCGGCAGGTGACTCCGCGTCTCGGAGGATCAAGTAGTCGTGCGCGTTTCGAACCCCGACGAAGCCCTCATCGATGACGACTGTTCCTGTAGCGTCCAACACGAGGGCGGGCCCAGCCACTTCGACGCCAATCGGGAAATCTTCCCTGCGGTAGACAGGCACTTCGACCAACGCGCCCCCCGACCAGAGCATCGATCGACGCGCAGCTTGGCTCGAGCCCGGCTCCACGACGGGAAGCGCCGGTTTAGCGCCGCTGAGCCCGACCCTGACGCGCAAGGTGGCGGCTTCGATCGGGTGGCCGGGTCGAACGTAACCGAACTCGCGACGATGCAGCGCCTCGAAGTTCGCACGCATGGCCCTCGAGGTTCCAAACTCCACTGTCAGGGAAGTTTCGGTGCCGACGTAGCGGAGAGCGACCTGGCGGTCGATCGTCCATTGAGCGTCGGTTGCGGCGTCCCCTTCGAGCGCGGCCCGTCCGGAAGTCTCAAGGTCGGCGAATGCGGTTTGCCAGGACGAGGGCAAGGGGGCCTCGAGGCTTGCGCGACCTGCGTCTCGCTCCCCGTGCCATTCGAAATCGGCGACCCCCATCCCGAACGCAGACAGCGCGCCTGCGTACGGGTGGAAGACCAAGGTCTTGATCCCGAGTCGTCGCGCGATGAGACAGGCGTACTGGCCGCCTGCGCCGCCGAAGACCACCATTGCGTGGGTGCGCACATCGTGGCCTCGGCCCACGGATACCTTCTGAATCGCCGCGGCCATGTTCTCCACGGCGACGCGAAGGAAGCCATGTGCGACGTCCGAAGCGCTTCGTTCGACACCGAGTGTCCGCAGAGACGCCGCGATCTGCTCGAGCTTGGCTTTCGGTTTTTTGTCCTCGAGCGGGAACGGGAATCGATCGGCGGCGACCCGCCCGAGGCAGAGCGAGACATCGGTGAGCGTGAGGGCTCGCGCGTTCGGTCTGCCGTAGCAGAGGGGCCCTGGCTCAGCGCCCGCGCTCTGTGGCCCGACGGTCATACGCTTGCCTTCGAGCGCGCAAATCGAGCCACCTCCCGCGGCGACGGTGTGAAGCTCGATCATCGGTGCGCGGATCCGGATCCCGCCGATCTGACTCTCGAAGACCCTGGCGACCTCCCCGGCGTAGCGGGACACGTCGGTCGAGGTCCCGCCCATGTCGAAACCGACGACCTCGGAAAGCTCGAGTTCTGCCGCGACTGCGCCCGTGGCGACGACCCCGGCAGCCGGGCCGGATAGCACAGCGTTGCGACCGATGAACCCCGAGGCGTCCACCAAGCCGCCGTTGCTCTGCATCATGCGAAGCCGGCCCGCACCGAGCGCCTTCTCCAGCGTCGCCAAATAATCCGTGAGCAAGGGCGTCAGATAAGCGTTGGCGACCGTGGTGTCGGTGCGCGCGAGCAATCCAAGTTCGTTCGCGATTTCGTTTGATGTCGAGATGTGGTCGAACCCCAAGTCTCTTGCGATAGCCGCCACTTGCTGCTCGAGCTGCCCATCGAGGTAGGCGTGGATCAACGCCACGGCGACCGACTCGGCGCCTTGGTCTCGGGCTTGTTCGAGCGCTACCCGCAGCGCGTCGGCGTCGAGGGGTTGAAGCGTCGTCCCGTCGGCTCCCGTCCG
>CAYZDM010000482.1:0-3018 GCA_964476875.1 uncultured Sandaracinaceae bacterium
GGCGACCTTGTTGTCTTCTTCTTGGAGGTCGCGGATTCGTTTGACCAGCAAGCTGATCTGAAGCACGCCTCGCCGTCGCTTCTCGGGGCGCTTGGTCGTGATGTCTGCGCGGCTCAGGTCGAGGAGGTCACGCAGGCCGTCGGTCATCTGGTTGTAGAATCGACGTACCGCAGCGTCGGTCCAGTCCTCGTCGTACTGGGCGGCTCGCAGGTGGTGAAGGATCAAAAAGTGAATGCGCTCGCGTTCCGCGCCCTCGACGCCGAGGCGATCGGCGACGCGTTTGCGAAACATGGATGCCCCAACTTCGGCGTGGCCGTGGAAGGTGACGTTGCCGCGGTCGTCGATGCGACGCGTCCTGGGCTTGCCGATGTCGTGGAGTAGGGCGCCCCAGCGCACCTCGACGCGCGGGACCGATTGCTTCACGACCTGCTTGGTGTGTTTCCAGACGTCTTTGTGACGCCACTCGTTGTCGCCAAAGCCCACCATCGCGGCGACTTCCGGCAGCCATACGTCCAGGCAGCCGACCGACTCGACGGCGTCAAGACCGGGCTCGGGATGCTTGCCCGTGAGAAGACGATCCATGTGCTCGCGGAACACCGGCTGCGGTACTGCCCGCCACTCGGCCGGCGTCGGTCGATCGGGCTGTTGGTCGAGCAGCGCCGGATCGGCGGCTACATCGGCCGCCCAGCTCAAAGCCTCAATCGCCCGTTGGGGCGTCATCTCTCTAGCTACGGACATTCGCTAACCTAGTATATCCCGGAGTGCCTCGATGAGACGCTGATTCTCTTCAGGGGTCCCGATGGTGATTCGGATGCAGTTTCGGACTCGCGAATCCCCGGCTGTGAACTGCCGAACGGCGATTTTGCGGTCCAGGAGTGCAGCGCACAGTTCAGGCACGGCACCTGTGTACTCCACGAGCACGAAGTTCGCGTCGCTCGGGAAGCATTCGAGCGCTTCGTGTCCAGCGAGCTCGGTTGTAAGCCGCTCGCGTTCGGCGACGACGTCGGTGACGTGCTGTTCGAGTAGTGGTGCGAGATCGGTCAGCGCAAGGGTGGCGATCTCCTGGGCAGCAGTGCTGAGGTTGAACGGCTGCCGTACTTTCTCGAGTTCTTCGGAGAGGGCCTCGTGAATGCGCACCCAGCCAACCCGAATGCCGGCAAAGCCGACTTTCGACAAGGTCCCCATCAAGGCACAGTGCGGACGCTCTTCTGCGAAGGTCGCAAACGATTGCCCTGAGTACGCGCCGTAAGCTTCGTCGATGACGTGCAGCGTGTCGGGGAACCCGTCGACGAGACGCTCGATCTTGTCGCGCGAGAAACAGTTGCCGGTCGGATTGTTCGGGGTCGCGTAGTAGGCGATGTTGGCTCTGCTGGATTCGAGTGCGTCGGCCATGGCGTCGGCGTCGAGATCCCACGCACCGTCGAGAGGCACACCGACGGGCCGCCATCCGTGTGCGCGGCTCGTCATGCCGTACATCACGAATGTGGGCTCGGGGAACACGACGGCTGGTTGCCCGGAACCGCTTCGAGGTCGAGACATTCCGGTCGCCATCATCGAGATGAGTTCATCAGACCCCACCCCAAGAATGTACTCATCCGGACTTCCGCCGAGGCCGCGAGCCAGCGCCGTCCGCAACTTGGTGGCCCGGCCGTCGGGATAGCGGTGGAGCTCAGTGGCGTGCAACACCGTCGCTATTCGAGCGCGGGCGTCTGGGGGCAGCGGCCAGGGGCTCTCGTTTGCGTCGAGCTTTACCGCTGGCGGCTTGGGGGGCACTCGGTACACGGAGAGCTCATCGAGCTCCGGACGAAACAGCGCTTTGAGAGATTCGATCGACATGCGGACTCACCGGCCGGCCGGAGTCATTGCACGCCAGGCGCTGGTGTAAAGTGGCCGCCCGAAATCAGTGCAAAACCAGGTCGGCGTGCTCTCGAGCCTCTTCTAGGGCCCTGCTGATGAGGTGCGCGTCCTTGGCGTCCGGGCGCGCTTCGAGATAGGCGGCCAAGTCTTCGGACGCAGCGCCGTACGTGCGCAGTGCGTGGGCCAACAGCCCTCGGTCTCGCTGGTGCTCGGGAGCTTGGGTCAGCTCTACCAAGTGATCGCAAGCGAGCATGGCGCGCGCGTAGTCGCCCTGGCGGCGGTGGGCGTTCTTGAGATTTGCCAACATGCGAATCGTGATGGTGTGGCAGTCGACGGGCTCGAGGTAACTTGGATGCAACGCCATCTCGGCGCCGAGAAACTGAGCGGCGAGTTTTTGCAAGCCGTGGCCGTCGAGGAGCTCGCCTCCGTGGAACGGGTCTTGATGGACACCGTCGGGTCCGCCGACGCGAACGAGGAAGTGACCAGGAAACCCGACTCCCTCGACTTCCATCCCTGCGCGTTCGCCGACCGCCATCGTGAGAACCGAAAGAGAAATCGGAATCCCCTTGCGACGGATCATCACTTTGTCGAGGTAGCTGTTGAACGGGTTGTGGTAGTCGTCGAGCTCGCCTTCGAAGCCGAGCTCCTCGAAAAGCAACTCCGCTAGGATGCGGCCGTCGCGTTCTGGCGTCGACCGAAGGCCACGCCGTATCAGCGCTTCGGCGCCGAGACCATCGAGCCCGCGTCGCATTGCGTGGTCGTCGAGCAGTGGGTTGGCCTCGCTGGCGATGAGGATAGCGACATCTTCGACCCGCACACCGGGACGTTGCAACACCGACACCAAGGGATCTACGCTCGCCACTGTTCTAACCCTGTATTCAAGTAGATTGACTCACCTTGCGCTGATGTCGAGGCGAGCACTGTGCTACACCGACGTTGTTCACGAGCCTATGTGTTGTTCCAGTGCTTGACGAATTTCTGCACACATTGGAGCACGGTCCTCAGTACTGGGCTTACGCACTCGTCGTCGCGGCCGCCGCGATCGAGTACGTTTTCCCGCCCATCCCTGGGGATACCGTCGCGCTCTTCGCCGTTGCGTTGGCCGTCCGCGCGCAATTGCATTGGGCATTGGTGTACCTCGCGCTGACCTTCGGTGCGCTA
>CAYZDM010000483.1:0-3016 GCA_964476875.1 uncultured Sandaracinaceae bacterium
TCTACATAGCCCAGGTACTTCAGCGGCACGCCGTAGCGACGACGGACCGCCACCGTGAGCTGATCACCCAACTCGAGGTCCGCACGCAAGCGGGCTTGATTCACGATGAACGGGAACTGCAACCTGCTCATGCAATCTTGCAAGGTGTGCCCCAACTCGGGCCAGGCACGCCGGACGAGCGCCGCGATGTCTGACGGGGCCGGCGTCTGGCCCGCCTTGGCGAAGGCCTCGTGAAGCGCATTCTTCTGGCGCTCGTCGGACACGTGGTCGAGCGCCGTGACCGCAAACGCCTTGCGGACTAGGCGGTACAGCCCGCTCACCGCGTTGGGCTCCGGGATCGTCAGCGCAAGTCGATGGGGCGCGTCACACCAGAAACGAACCGCTGCATCGGTGGCAGCCGAGCCTAGGTCGACTACAGCGAAGTCGGCCTCGTGTTTGGCGAGTCGTCCTCGCAACTCTCGCAGCGAGCTGCGCCGGGCGCTCCCCCGATGAGGTTCGCTCAAGCCTCCGTCGACCAACTGCAGGTTCGGGATCGGCCCGTCGACTGGCTCCCTCGATGGAAGCGTGTTGACCGAGTCATGGTCTAGTGACGTCGCCAGGTTGGCCAGATTGCCCTCCGCACCGAAGGCGGGCGTCGGTGGCGCGTACGAAGCGACGCGGGGACCGATACCGAGCATGGCGTGAAGGTCCGCCCCAGAAGGGTTGGCGTCGACAGCGAGGACATGCTTGCCAATCGTCGCCAGATAGATCGCGAGGTTGGCGCTGAAGAGGGACGTGCCAACGCCTCCTTTGGCCCCGAGGATCGCGATCGTGGTTGGGGGCATCGAGCGCTCTTACCAATCGCTCGTTTGCCGCGCAATGAACCCGCCGTGTGGCTAGTCGTCCGACTCCTCGGAGATGCGCGGCGCAAACGGGTAGAAACGGGGGCAACCGTCCTCGGCGCGTGCCTCTTCGGCGTCGTTCACTTCGACTTCCACCGTCGCTTCTGCCGCCTGCCATTGTCCCGACCCTGAAGACCTCCGTGATCGGGCCTCTGAGGTCCGAATCTGCAGTCTTCCAATGGGTGCGCTCATTCGTGGCTGGGTCGTCATCCCCCCTCCAATCCAGTTCGTGCCGATTTTAACACTAACGGATGTTTCCGCAGAAAACACAACAGCGGGGCGTTTGTAACTCAATACTGTTAGATTCCTCCGGAATCGTGGGGTCCCAGACGTCAGAAGAGGTGCTCGAAGGCACTGTCGAGGGTGTGCTTTTCCGTAGTGATGACGGGAGGTTCACCGTGATCCGCATCGCCTCTGACGTGGACTCGGAACTCTCCCCTTCATATACAGCGGTGGGTGATCTCGGACAGATCGCGGTGGGAGAAAATGTTCGGCTCCTCGGCCGCTGGACTCAGCACGCGGTGTACGGCGCGCGCTTCCGGGTGGTTTCCTTCACGCCGACGATTCCCTCTACCGAGCGGGGCATGATCCGGTACCTCGGCTCTGGACTCATCCCCGGCATCGGCCCGGCGCTCGCCGCCCGGCTCGTCGAACGCTTCGGCGCGGAGACCCTTGACGTGATCGCGACTCAGTCGGCTCGACTTCGCGAGGTCTCGGGCATCGGCAAGCAGCGCGCGGAGTCGATCGCGAAGGCGGTTCGCGAACGTCGCGTCGAGGCAGAGACGATGAGCTTTCTGCACGCACTCGGAATGGGACCGGCAACCGCCCGAGAAATCGTCCGCAAGTACGGCGCCGACGCCCCCCGCGTCGTGCGGGACGATCCCTATATCGTCGCCGAGCAGATTCGGGGCATCGGGTTTCGTACCGCCGATCGGATCGCGGAGGCGCTCGGCATCGCAGGCGATGACTTGAGGCGGGTGCAAGGCGGGGTGCTTCATCTGCTCGGAAAGGCCGTCGACGACGGACACGTGTTTGCGACTCGAAGCCAGCTTCACGACGGACTTGAGCAACTCGATGTTCCGTCGGAAGCGCTCGACGATGCGCTCGCACAACTCAGGGTCCGGGAGCTCGTCACAATCGAAGGTGACGCGGTCTATCCGCCATTGCTCCATCGAGCGGAACTGCTGGTCGCTGGCGCGCTGGCTGCCCTGGCCAACCGCCCCAAGACGAAGCTGCCGGTCAAGACCCACGATCACACGCTCAGCGACATGCAACGAAGCGCCGTCGAAGCTTCGCTGGCGACACATCTCCTGGTGCTCACCGGCGGGCCCGGCACCGGCAAGACCACGACGGTGCGTGCAATCGTTCAGGCGCACGCTGCAGTCGAGCGCCGGGTCGCGTTGTGTGCCCCGACGGGACGCGCCGCCAAGCGATTGTCCGAGGCCGCCGGCATCGAAGCGAAGACGATTCACCGCCTCCTCGAATGGAACCCCGCCACCGGCCACTTCAATCGCAACCAGGGCTTGCCCCTCGAGGCGGACCTCGTTCTCGTCGACGAAGCGTCGATGCTCGACATTCGGCTCGCGTCGCAACTCTTGGCCGCAATCCCGGCAAGCGCGACGCTCGCGTTGGTGGGCGACATCGATCAGCTTCCGCCCGTCGGCCCCGGCCAACCATTGCGTGACCTCATCGCCTCGCGGATCTGCACGACGATTCGTCTTCACGAAGTGTTCCGACAGGCGCAGCAAAGCGCGATCGTGCGCGGGGCCCATGCGGTTCTCGAGGGTGGCCTTCCTGAGCCGACACCCACGGGCACCAAGGGGGACGGCGACCTGTTCATGATCACCGCGACGGACCCCGAGACGATCACGGAGCGCTTGGTGCAGGCGCTGCGACGCATGTCGGTAGCGTACGGCTTCGATCCATCCGCCGACGTCCAGGTCATGACCCCCATGCGCCGCGGACCATTAGGGACCCACAGGCTGAACGAGGTGCTCCAAGAAGCGTTCAACCCGGGTCCGCCGCAGTCGCAGGACGCCGCGCCGACTTCGTTTCGCCGTGGTGACAAAGTGATGCAGCTTCGGAACGACTACGACAAGGAGGTCTACAACGGCGACCTCGGCGAAGTGCATCGG
>CAYZDM010000484.1:0-3010 GCA_964476875.1 uncultured Sandaracinaceae bacterium
GTTGATCGCGATCGGGTTCAGCACGGTGCGCTGGCAGCGTCTATTGGTCGGCCAAGGCATCTTCGCGAAATGGGGATTCCTCGGCGGCTCGATCATGATCGCGCGCTTCTGGGGGGCTTTCACGCCAGGCGGCTTCACCGGCTTCGGAGGCTGGCGCATCTACGACGTGGCGAAGCACACCGGCAAGACCGCGCGCGCCACCGCCGTCATTGGCGTCGAAATGATCCTCGGCCAGCTCGCCTTCGGTGTGGTCGTCATGGGGGCCAGCATCTTCGGGATGAAGTTCATCGGCACCGACGGCGTGCTCTTGGTCAACGCCGTCTTCCTTTCGATCATCGTCGTCGGCCTCGCGTTTCTCGCGCAGCCGCAGCTCTTTCTCTTTTTCACGCGTTTCGTCCCCCCAGGCATCCGGGCGCGCGTTCAAACACTCATTGACGCGGTGGGCGCCTATCGTGGCAAGGCCGGGCTGCTGATCCAGGCCGCGGCACTCGGTGTGGGTACCCACGCGTTCAACAATTTGATCTATGTCTGCGCCGCACGCGCACTCGGGGTAGAGCTCAGCATCGGCGAGGTGTTCTTCGCATCATCGCTGCAGATTCTCGCCACCCTCATCCCGGCGTCGATCAACGGCATCGGTCTGCGCGAAGCCGCCGCCGTCGCGCTCTACACCTCGCCGGCCATCGGCCTTCCGCTCGCCGTCGCTGTCCTCATTCCGACCCTTGGGTTTGCGTGCGAGATGTTCGTTTCCTCATTTGGTGGCGTGATGTTCCTCCTGCGCAAGTCCGGCTACAGCCCGGAGATCCGCGTAGAAGATCCGGACCGCGAGCAGCTCGCGAGCGAGGCGATTCCGAAAGCCCCGCGCGAGGCGTGGCCGCACCCCATCCGGGGATTCGTCGTCGGGTTCAGCGCTGGCGTGTTCGGTGGCATTCTCGTGGGCGTTGGGGAGGCGGCTGTCATCGCGTTGTCCTCGGCGGGCGCGACCGGTGCGCGAGTCTTCCTGTACGGGCCGCTCGCCTATGGATTGTTCTGCGGCGTGTTTGGCGCGGGCCTCGGCTTTGCTACCGCACTCAGCGGCCGCTGGATGAAACGCCAGGCCCTTCCCGAGACGGAGGCATTCGCGTACTTCGCCGCCGCGACCTTCGGCCTGTTCACGTTGGCCTTGGGCGCTTTTCGCATTCGCCGTGATCTCTTTCATGAGGAGCTCGTGTGGAAGAGCGCGATCGGTCTTGCGGTTCTGTTGGGATGCGCCTTCGTGGTCGCGGGCCTGAGCGCCATCCTTGCGCGCGTTCTCCGTGTGCTCGTGCAGCGCTCGCCCTTCGAACGCCTCGTGCATGCGCCGACGGCTGTCGCGCTACTAGTCGTGCTTGGAGCGGGGCTCGCTGGCAATATTGCTCTCGGTGATCGCGCTTCGGGGAACGGCGCCGACGAAGGCGCAACCGAGGGAAGCGACCAAACAGGCAACATCCTCTTTCTGGTGGTCGATACGCTGCGCGCCGATCACCTACCCATGTACGGGTACCAAGGCGCCAACACGCCGAACCTCGAACGCCTTGCCGGGGATTCAATTCGATTCGACCAGGCGTTTACCAACTCGAGTTGGACGCGTCCGAGCTTCGCGTCAATTCTGACTGGGCGCCTTCCGTCGAGTCATGGCGTCATGGCGAAGAGTGACGCGCTTCCCGATGAGGTCACGACCTTGCCGGAGGTGCTCGACACCGCGGGCTACACGACTGCGGGGTACGTGACGAACTTCAACGTCGCTCCCTACTTCAACTTCCATCAAGGCTTCGACGAGTACACCTACCTCGAGCCCGAGTTCGTCCTCGGGGCCGACGATGCGAGCGCCAAACTCTTGCTGATGCAGTTCATCCGGCAGCGCATCGAGAAGATGCGGGCCATGCAGGGGGAGGTCTTGCCGGGCACCGCCTATCAAGATGCCGAGACGGTCAATGACGCGCTCACCGGTTGGATCGACCGGCAAACTGCGGCGCCGTGGTTCATGTTCGTTGGATACATGGACCCGCACGACCCGTATTTCTCGCATCCGTATGACGGCAGCGGCTACGCGCGTGCGGCGCACCAGCACCCCGATCCATCCGAAGCCCCAGCGCTCAAGGCGTTGTACGACGGTGAGATTAGCTACTGGGATGCCGAGCTTGGCAGACTCTTCGATGGGCTACGCGAACGCGGGCTCTACGACGAGCTCACGATCATCGTGACGAGTGACCACGGCGAAGAGTTCAACGACCACGGTGGGTTCTGGCACGGGACGACGCTCTATGATGAGCAGGTTCACGTTCCCTTGATCGTGAAGCTCCCCCGGAGTCGTCGTGGCGGCACCGTCGTTCGTCACTGGGTGCAGAGCATCGACTTGATGCCGACCTTGTTGAAGCTTGTCGAGGTACCGATTCCCGATGGCGTTCAAGGCGGCGACATCTTCACCGGGACCGATGTCGTCTACGCTGAGGAAAGCCACGAAGGCAATGTCCTCGAATCCGTTCGCGAGCTTGACGGGACCGACGAGTACAAGATGATCACCGCCAACCGCGACAACCCGCGGGGCCTGAAGCCTGTTGAGCTCTACCGCGTAGACCTCGACCCCGGGGAGCGCGAGAACCTCGCGCCCACTTCGCCGGACGCAGTCCGAATGGCGACGAAAGCTCTCCTCGAACAACGCGCGCTCGCCAAAGAAGATGCGGTCGTGGCCGACTCTGTCGAGCTCGACGAAGATGTCGCCGCCCACCTAGAAGCCATCGGCTACATCGAACGCGAAGAAAATTAGCCCTTTCGAAAAGGGGTCAGACCCCTTTTTTCCATTTTCCCATTTCAAGTAAGGGGGCTGTCTGCTTTTCGGACGGGCTAGTTCGTGGCGGAAGCTCGGGTTGCTTGCGGGGATGGGGTTTGTTCTTTGGCGGTGCGGTGGACTAGGTAGGCTAGGGCGCCGACTGAGCCGGTTGTGAGGATGGCCAGGAAGTAGGGCCAGGCGGGGATGCCACGCTCACGGGCGTCG
>CAYZDM010000485.1:0-3009 GCA_964476875.1 uncultured Sandaracinaceae bacterium
CCTTCATCGAATCCCTAGACGCCTACCCGATCTACACCTGGACCGTCCTCGGCGTCGTCGTCCTAGGCATCGTCAGTTTCGTCCTCTTGCTCTTCATCTCGGCACCCTACGGACGCCACCTACGACCCGGTTGGGGCCCGACGCTCAACGCGACCGCCCTGTGGGTGATCATGGAGGCCCCCTCCCCGATCGCGTTCGTCGTCGTCTACTTCATGTCGGACAACGCGTTCAAGCCCGTCCCGCTCGTCCTGCTCGGCATGTACATGTTTCATTACGTGTATCGCTCGTTCATCTACCCCTTCCGGATGCGCGGCGGACATAAGCAGAAGCCCATCGTCACCGGTCTGCTGGCCTTCGGATTCAACGCCGCCAACGGCTCGACCAACGCCTTTGCCATCACGACGCTAGCGCCTCACCTGCTGAGCACCGACTGGTTCACCGATCCTCGCTTCATCATCGGCGTCATCGTCTTCGCCACCGGATACGCGATCAACCAGCATTCCGACGCGATCCTTCTCAGCCTGCGCAAACCCGGCGAGAGCGGCTACAAGATCCCGCAGGGCGGATTCTACCGATGGCTGTCGAGCCCCAACTATTTCGGCGAGATCGTCGAGTGGACTGGATTCGCACTCGCTGCATGGACGGTGCCCGCCTGGGTGTTCGCCTGGTTCACGGCAACCAACCTCGTTCCGCGGGCGTTTTCCAACCATCGCTGGTACCGCGAGCACTTCAGCGACTACCCGAAATCGCGCCGGGCCATCATCCCATTCATCCTCTAGGCCGTAGACTTGCGTCCACGCCCCGATTGACGCGACAATGTGCAGCCAAGGGCGCACATCGTCGGGGAGGGATGCACCGTGGCCGACAAAGACTCGAGCTCGCGTAAGGAACCGTCTGACCTGTTTCAGGTCGAGAACGCCACACCATCGATCGCGCCGGTCGACAGGATCGTCCTGCCACCGGAGGAAGCGCTCAAGCGACGGATTCGGCGTTTCATCGCGGCGGGCATCGCAGCACTGATTTTCTTCTTCATCGTGCATCTGGTGCTCGGGTGGATTTACACGGCGCGCCTCACTTCGGCACTCGACGAGGTCATCAACGACAGCAGCCCGGACACCATCGACGACGCACTGGGCCTTCTGCGCGACGATCCGAACGACTCCGTCCGGGCACGACTGCTCGCGACGGCAGCACTCGGAGGGGACCACGACAAACTCCTCAAAACCGAAGCACTCCTCTCCGAGTCGGCCGAGCAGAACGACCCGGATCAACGGATCGCCAGAATGTACGCCTTCCTTGCGGAAGGGGACGCACGCGCAGCGCATGCGGAAGCGGAGCGACCCGCGAAATACTCCGAGCAATCCGATGCCTTCCTGCGTGGCCGCGCACTCATCGCCCTAGCGCGCGGGCAATGGGGCCAAGCACTTCCCGACGCGCAGGCGGCCGCCGACGCTCGCCCTGGTGCACCGGAGCCAGCCGCGTTGCTGGCGCGCGTCACCGTCAGGACCGACAACCCAGAAGCTGCACTCGCCGTACTCGACCAAGTTGATACGGAGACGTCAGCGACGAAGATTGCGCGCGCGCGAATCCTTGGCCTCGAACAGGACAACACCGACGAGGCGCTCGCCCTTGCTGAGGAAGTCCGCGAGGATGACAACGCGGCCGTAGTGCACAAAGCGTGGGCCGACCTCATCACTGGTGTGCTCGCCTACCGACGCGGTGCGATAGGCGCCGCATACGATCACGCGCGCGCGGCAGCCAAACCCGAGCTCCGCGTCGACGAACCATTGCTCATCGGAACGGCTCAGCTCCTTCTGGCGCTGGGGCGCCCCGGTCAAGCGAGAGATCTGCTCAAGCGTCTTTCGAGTGGACCGTCCGCCGATTTGTCCACGCGGGCTCACGTGATCGCGTGGTGGTACGCGCAGACTGGCGACATGCGCGCGGGGCTCGCGACCTTGAACGGAGCGGGGTTTGGACCGGAAAAATCGGCCGAACCGGCGTTCCGCGCCCTTGTTGTCGCAGAGCTCTTGAAGGAGTCCGGACGGGCAGCCGAGCGCAATAGGGCGCTCACGCTCTATGAGCAGGCTGCAGGCGACCCCTACTGGGGCGTTGCCGCATCGAACGCGCTCGTCGACCGCTTTCTCGAAGAGGGGCGCACCGAGGATGCGATCACCGTACTTCAGGCAGGCCTGCGCGCCGCACCGAATCATCTGATCCTCGTCGACTCCGCAGCGCAAGCCTATCTCGACGCAGGCCGTGTTGCTGACGCTGAAGGTGTCACTTCCGCGGCACTCGCTGCCTTTGAGGACGAAGGTTGGGCGCATGGAAGTCACGCGCGTGTACTGATGGCCAAGGGCGAAGCTGCCAGGGCCGTGGGCGAGCTCGACCGCGCGATAGAGCTCAGTCCCAGTGACGCGAGCTTGTTTGCACTTCGGGGAGATGCGGCACGTGAAGTCGGGTCGAATGAAGAGGCGAAGGCGAGCTACGAGAAGGCCTTGCAACTCGACCCCGAACAGCCGCTTGCCCTGTCTGGGTTCGTGGCGCTGTTGATCGACCTAGAAGATTTTCCGCGCGCGACCGAGGTCATCGAGCAGATGGATAAAGCGAAGGTACGCGACCTACGCGCCGACGAGCAGCGCGTACGGTTCCTCGTGCGCACCGGAGCCGGCCAAAGCGGCGTGACCACGATGCGCAACGCGGTGGGACGTCACAAGAGCAATGTCGCGCTTCGACTCGCAGGCGCGCGCGTGTACCTGCAAGCCGAAGACTACACACGCAGTGGGAGCTACTTTCAGCAGGCCAAGCGGCAAGGCGCAGATGCTCGGCTCGCCGAAACGGGGCTCGCCCTCACCCAGATGTACGGCCGACGAAAGCTCGGTGCTGAGAACTCACTCGAACGCGCAGCCGAGGCCGTCGACGCCGACGGCAACCCGTTGAAGGCGGCGCCGCAGGTGCAGGTTTGGGCCCTGGTGGTCAAGGCGCGACTCGCACTCGCCGACGAGAAGCGGG
>CAYZDM010000486.1:0-3000 GCA_964476875.1 uncultured Sandaracinaceae bacterium
GGCGGGCCTCGTTCCTTTTCGTCACCGGATACCCCGGGGATGCCGCAACCAAGCGACAAGACCGCTTGGGATTTCATGCCGGACGATTGGCGGTTCGAAGCCGGCCAATGGCATCCCCCCGCAGGCTTCGAGCCCGTGACACAGCTGGAGCACGCCCGCCTGGGCAAGGTCACGCCGGCGATGCGACGGGTCGCTGAACGCGAAACCCACCTCACGCCCGAGCAGGTGCGCAACGAGGTAGCGGCCGGGCGAATGATCATCCCAGCCAATCGCGTTCACCTCGAGCACGCGCTCGACCCGATGTGCATCGGCCGTGCGGGGCTGACCAAGATCAACGCCAACATGGGCGCCTCGCCTGTATCTTCCGGCACGGACGAGGAAGTCGAGAAGCTTCGTTGGGCGGAGCGCTGGGGTGCCGATACCGTCATGGATCTTTCGACAGGAGGCGACCTCGATGCGACGCGCGAAGCGATCATCACCAACGCGCACTTGCCCATTGGGACGGTTCCGATCTACTCGATGATCATCGGACGCAGCATCGAAGAGCTGACCCTCGAAGTCATCCTCGAATCCCTGCGCCATCAAGCACGCCAAGGCGTCGACTACTTCACCATTCACGCCGGCGTCGCGCGGGAGCATCTTCCCTTCATTCGTAAGCGGCTGATCGGCATCGTCTCGCGCGGCGGCTCGCTTCTGGCCAAATGGATGCTGCACCACGGCCAAGAGAATCCGATGTTCACGCACTTCGAGGCAATTTGCGATGTGATGCGCGAGTATGATGTCTCGTTCTCCTTGGGTGACGGACTTCGACCGGGCGGGCTCGCCGATGCAACCGATGAAGCACAGCTCGGCGAACTCGACCGGCTCGGCGAACTCACCGAACGCGCTTGGCGAAAAGGGTGTCAGGTCATGGTGGAAGGACCTGGGCACGTTCCGTTCGATCAAGTCGAGTACAACATGAAGTTGCAGCGGCAACGATGTCACGGCGCGCCGTTCTATGTACTCGGGCCGCTCGTCACCGACGTGTTCCCTGGCTACGACCACATCACGAGCGCGATTGGCGCGACAGCCGCCGGCTATCACGGGGCCGCGATGCTTTGCTACGTCACTCCCAAAGAGCACCTCGGCCTCCCCAAGAAGGACGACGTCAAGCAGGGTTGCATTGCATACAAGATCGCCGCTCACGCTTCCGACGTTGCACTTGGGATTCCTGGCGCACGCGACTGGGACGATGACCTCACGCGGGCCCGCGCAGCGCTGAACTGGGAGAAGCACTTCGAACTCGCTTTCGACAGCGACACGGCGCGGGCGTTTCACGACGAGGACCTCGACGTCGACACCGACTTTTGCGCGATGTGCGGCCATGACTGGTGCTCGGTGCGTATCTCCAAAGAAATTGTGGAGTTCGAGTCCGGCAAGGCCAGCGGCTTCGAGCGGGACCGAGTCACGAAATCGGCTGCGCTCACCCCCGAACAGCAGGACATTCTCCGCGCTCGCGGCCACCTCTCGCCCGAAGAGATCCACCAGCTCGCTGGCAAGACCAAGCACGCCGTGGACGATGGCGACAAGGCCGCCTGTCACAGCGATGTCGTCGATAGTGAAACCGAAGCGTTTCGGGTCCAGGGCGAAAAGCTGCTACAGTTGCGCCGCAAGGGGAATCAAGGAGCGCCGCGCCCGTAGCGACGCCCCCGATGAAAGGTAAAGAGATGGGGAAGAAACTGATCCTAGGGTTGATGATCGGAACACTGGCGATTGCGTTCGGTTGCGCGAAAGACCGGCCGCAGGCGACGACACCCGCGTCGCTCGAGACTTACGACTTTCCCATCGGTTCCACTGACGTCGCCGCGGGCGAGGAGGTCTTCGCTGAGTTCTGCGAGGGCTGCCATCCTGGCGGCGCAGAAGGTGACGGACCAAGCCTCGTCGACCAGGCCATCTCCCCCTCCCAGATGCGTTGGAAGGTGCGAACGGGCGGCGACGATATGCCCGCCTTCGACCCGGACAAGATCAGCAACGAAAACCTAGAATCCCTACTCGCCTACGCCTTAACCCTAGGCGCCGTCTCCCAATAAGGGGGACAGCCCCATTTTCCGGGAGGTCAATTCCGTCGACCTAGTTGTCGCGGCAGAAGCCGTACGGGACGAATTCGTCTTCTTCCCTACGGGAGCGTCCTTCGCGCCATTTCCACTGGGTCGTCGCCGGGGCGAAGCGCTCGTATCCAGAACCGGTAGGTCTGCTCATCCGCTCGGATGACGTAGTCCCGAAGGGGCGCACGACCCCAGGAATTGTCGCCAGCCACGCCACGCTGCGCGCGGTCGAGGTTCAGATGCACCCGGCCGTCCGACGCGACCTCGTGCGGGTGTTTCGCGGACTCCAGCGCAGCCCAAGAAAACGGCGAAACGTTCACACTCAAATGCGGCGCACCCACGGCCAGCAAGCCGTTCCCCGCCGAGTCCGTGACTGCGACGAAACGCGCGTCGGCTTTGTTCCCACTCTCCTGAGGTCGGGCATAAGGCACGAACTGATCGACCACGAGGCCATCGTAAAGCGCGACAGGAAGCAACTTGCGATCGGAGTACGTGGCCTGCGGTCCCGGCCCAAACCACTGCACGCGATCAAGGTTCGCGCCAAGCGCCGTTCTCATTCCGAACCGCGGAAGCTCGGGAAGTGATTCGTTGGGAGTAAAGGTCATCTCCACCCCAAGCTCACCCGAGGCGAAGACACGATAGACAATCTCGAAAACCGCATCGACTTGGTCGGCTTCGGTCTCCACCGTGATGACCACTTCGCTACTAGAGCTTGCATCGACCGCGAGGGAAGTCACCGAGAGTGCGTCGCCCAGATCTCTCCAAACCTCGGCCTTGCTCCCAAGCGAGTTGCCTTTGTCGTTGTCGGTCATCGCACGCCAGAAATCGGGGCGGAGTGGTTCACCGAGCAGCTCCACCTCGTCGACGGTGAACGAAGTCAGCGCCCCTGTCGTCGAGTCGACACCAACTGCGAATC
>CAYZDM010000487.1:0-2987 GCA_964476875.1 uncultured Sandaracinaceae bacterium
GCCCTTTCGTCACCATCTGTGTGCCGACCAGCACGTCGACATCGCCCGTGCGCAGTCGGTCGAGCACCGCCTCTACCCCCTCGCCAGAAGCCGTGTCCCGATCGAGCCGTGCTACGCGAGCCTTCGGAAAGCTCTCTTCGATGGAGTTCTCGAGTTGCTCGGTACCGACACCAATTCGCTTCTGCTCTGCTCCTCCGCACGATGTACAGGGCATCGCGACCGGCCGATGGAAATCGCAATAGTGGCATCGAAGCGCGCCCTGCCCTCGATGCTCCGTCAGCGCGACGCTGCACGCAGGACACTCGGCCACTTCACCGCAAGCCGCGCAGCGCACGCTCGGCGAGAACCCGCGTCGATTGAGGAACAAGATCGCTTGATGCGCGCCGTTCAAACAGTCGCCTATCGCGGCATGAAGCGGCCCTGAGAGAAGCGCGTGGCCAGTCGGGCCATGTCGATGGCGCCGAAGATCGACGATCTCGACCTCGGGCATGGTGGCCCCGGTCGCGCGCGTCGGTAGCGACAGCAATCGAATCCGTCCCTCGTTGGCCCGATGGTAGGTCTCCACCGAGGGCGTCGCACTCCCTAGAACGCACACCGCACCCGCGTACTGAGCCCGAAGCAGCGCCATGTCGCGCGCGTGATATCGAAAGCCCTCGTCTTGCTTGAACGAAGGGTCGTGCTCCTCGTCAACGATGATCAATCCGAGGTCCGCCACAGGCGCGAACAAGGCTGAGCGCGCGCCGATTGCGACCTGTACTCGCCCCCGTCGAAGGGCCTGCCAGGCGTCGTCCCGCTGGCGTGCGGTAAGACCGCTATGAAGCACAGCGATGTCATCGCCGAATCGAGCCCGAAAGCGTCCCACGAGCTGCGGTGTCAACGCAATCTCGGGGACGAGCAGGACCGCACCACGACCGACGTTGCGCACCTCGTCGATCGCCCGAAGGTACACCTCGGTTTTTCCCGAGCCGGTGACGCCGTGCAGGAGGAACGCTTCGCCGGTCCTAGACAGGATCGCCTGGTTCACCGCGTCGATCGCGTGTTGCTGAGCGGCTGTAGGCGCATGCGGTTCGTCGCGTGCCACCGGGGCACGAAAAAACGGGTCCCGGCTGGCTTCAATCTCTTCGAATTCGACTAGGCCCTTGTCGACGAGCGAACGAACGACCGCCCGCGGGTCGTTGATCTCGCCACGGAGCTCTTCAAGCAACACCGATTCACGATTCGCGAGGCGGTCCAATAGCTTCTTTTGCCGCGCGCCCAACCGCATGCTCGCCCCGTCACTACCCGTCGAGGTCACCTTCCAAGTCGTGTGGTGGGCTATGCGTTGTCCTGGCAGATTCTCCGCCGCCTCTAGAAACCCGTCGGCCCGAAGTCGCTTCATCGCGCCCGCCGGCAGGGCTGGTGCCGCCGCCCGCAGCACTTCGCCGAGCGGGTGCATGTAGTACTTGGCGGCCTGTTCGAGAAAACGCAGCAGCTCGGGGGTGAACACCGGCTCGGCGTCGAGAAGGCCCGCCACTGGCAGCGCCCGCGCGACCCCCTGGGGGAGCTCGTCACGACCACCGACGACAAACCCCGCGAGCTTCCGGCGACTGAAAGAGACAGCGACCCGACTCCCTGGCTCCAAGACTCCCTTCAAACCACTCGGCACGTCATAGGTGAACACCTTGCGAAGCGGAACCGGGAGGGCCACTTCGACATAGGGCGATACAATGTGCTCAGACGCGCTCTCCGGCATCAAGCGCCTAGTGTGACTTGCGCTCGACGAGGGATCCATCCCGCCGGAACTTACCCCGGCGCCGATCGGGATCACGCGAATAGACGGCAAATGAGAGGTCGTCTTGCTCACCGGCCGCCAAACGATGCGCGGCGGCCATCGCGATCATGGCCGCATTGTCGGTGCACGAAATCGGGGGCGGTACGAAAACGCGAATCCCATTGCCTTGGCAAACCTCCCTCGCCCGGGCTCGTAGAGCTCGGTTCGCTGCAACACCGCCGGTGATCACCAGTCGGTCCAGTTCTTCTTGCTTGCAGGCAAGGATCGACTTCCGCACGAGACTCTCGACGATGACGCCCTGAAACGAAGCGCAAAGATCGGCGAGTTCTTGTTCGTCCTCTGGTACGCCATGCTGTTGAACGTGACGCGCGAGCGCCGTCTTGAGGCCCGAGAAGCTGAAGTCGAGAATTTTGCGAGACGCCATCGGCATCGGAAACGAGAATGCCGTCGCATCTCCCCCGGCCGCCAATCTGTCGATCACTGGCCCGCCCGGATAGCCGAGGCCGAGCAGTTTGCCCGCTTTGTCGAACGCTTCGCCCGCCGCATCGTCCCGCGTCTGCGCGAGGAGCACGATGTTGTCGTGGGCCGCGACTCTGTACAGCGCCGTGTGCCCACCACTCACGAGCAAGCCCACGTAGGGCATTGTTGGCCCCTCGTGCGAATCATCCTTGCCGGGCCGCCGCAGGTACACCGCCAACAGATGGCCGTCCAAGTGGTTCACACCGATCAATGGCTTCCCGATGCTCCATGCCAAAGCCTTGGCGACCTGAACGCCAACCAGCAGCGACCCCACCAGCCCCGGCCCCTGCGTAACCGCGATCGCGTCGATGCCATCGAGCCCTCCGGGCGCCTTGGCGAGCGCTTCTCGAATCACGGGGATGATCGCTTGCATGTGCGCGCGTGACGCGAGTTCGGGAACGATGCCGCCGTAGGGACCGTGCATGGCTATCTGGCTGGCGATCACGTCGGACAGCACCTCCCCGCTCTCGGTGACAAGCGCGGCCGCGGTTTCATCGCAGGAACTCTCAATGCCAAGTACGCGCATCAGAGAGGCTCCCGGCTTAGGCCGAAAACGCCAAAGTAGTCACATTCGCCCGCGTCTATCGTTGCGCAGTCCCCCGGGTCGCAGATGTCCAAACCGGGACCAGCGATCAGTCGAACTTCGACGTTGCCGCCGCGAAGGAGGGAAAGGAACACCATGGCGTCTCGACCGGCC
>CAYZDM010000488.1:0-2982 GCA_964476875.1 uncultured Sandaracinaceae bacterium
GCCGAGATCAAGGTCGGGCGAACGGTCTGCCGCGTGCTTGGCATCGCCAAGGGGGCAGGGATGATTCATCCGAACATGGCTACCACGCTCGCCTTCGTCATGACGGATGCAGCTCTGAGCCGAGCGACGCTCTCGAAGGCTTTGCGTCAGTCGACCGAGGTCACTTTCAACCGCGCGACGGTGGACGGCGACACGAGCACCAACGATTCGATCTATGCCCTAGCCTCCGGCGCGGCGACGAGTCGTGTCATCGACGAGAAGAGCGCCGCGGGCCGGCGTTTCACCGACGCGCTAACCGAAGTGCTCGAGTCGCTGGCGAAAAAGATCGTGGCAGACGGAGAGGGCGCCGAACATCTGGTGCGGATCGACGTGGCCGGCGCGCGGACGAACACGGACGCCGTGCAGATCGCGCGGACGGTCGCGGGCTCTCAACTGGTCAAGACGGCACTTCACGGTTGCGACCCCAACTGGGGGCGTATCCTCGCGGCAGCAGGCCGGTCAGGGGCACGTTTCAATCCTGATCACGTTTCGGTAAATATCGGCAGCGTTCCAATCTTCGAGCGTGGAACTCCTGTGATGACCGCAAAAACCGAGGCTAAGGCAGCCGCGACGATGAAGCGCCCGGAGTATGTGATCTCCGTGAGCGTCGGCGCGGGGCGGGGCCTTGGTCATTACTGGACCTGCGACCTCGGACACGAGTACGTTCGGATCAACGCCGACTACCGGACGTGATTCAAACCAATGCTGCGTAAATCGATTTTCCTTTGCGCCATGCTGCTCGCTATCCATGCGAGTGCTGGCGCCGACAAAGACCCCGCACCGGCAGAGGGTGAACCAGCCGCCGCGCCTGCAAAGCCCGAACGGCTCTGCATTCGGAGCGAGAAACTGGAGGAGGTCGCAGCGCAACTGGCGGACCTTCAACACATCCCGCCATCGCCGGAGCTCATCCGCAAGGCACGCGAAGCCGGCGTCGATGCGAATCCCGTGTACGCCAAGTTTGGGGTGACCGGGGAGTTCGATAGCTTCAAGACCTGGCTCGAGAACTTGAAAGAGAAGGCCGACGCGCCCTTGATCTGCGGACGTGCCCGCGTGGGAGAACGGATCGTGCTGGTAGCAGCCGTCCGTGGCGGTGCACTCGAGGTCATTGGCCAGGATCGGCTTCACGCCGAGGTCGCCGAGGATTTCCGCGAACCCTACCTAGTGGTCCGAGACGCCAAAGGTGAGACGCGCCGTATGTCGGTCGACGGGGGAGAATACGGCGCGACGATCTCGCTCCCGCTCGAGTGGGAACGCCCCCTCTTCGTTCAACTGGTAGCGACAGGACCGAGCGGACCTCGGCCGGTCGCCGAACGCTGGATTGGCAAGATGCCTGAAGGCACGTCCACCCGGCGAGGGTCGCAGTCCCCGGTGTCGTGGTTGATGCAGCTCCGGCGTGCATCGGATGCACGATCGTTGCGCTCGAACCGACTGCTCAGCCAAGAGGCCACGAGTCATGCACGGAGGGTCTGCGAGTCCGGCAAGTTCGGCCACGATCTGGACGACGAGGGCGACCCAGAAGCGCGTCTCCTCAAGCGAGGCATCGAAGCGCGTGTCGTCGGTGAGGCCGTTGCGCGGGCTGCCACGATGCGGGATGCGCTCCACGCAATCGAGGACAGCCCGAGCCATCGCCTCACGGTCACCGACCCGAGATTCACTGACGCCGGCTACGGCAGCGCCAAAGACGAGCGAGGGCGAACCTGTGCCGTCATCCTGCTCGCGTCATGGCCGCGCAAAGTCCCCTGAGCTCACGGCGCTAGTGAGACCGGGTCTTTGGTTCGGCCCGAACTCGCCTGGTAAGCGCTGACCAGAGCCTGTGCCAGCGCCATTCCGGCCACGATGGTCCCGACCACGCCCGCGAGGACCGCAGCGATGGTGGGCCCCTGCATGCTCACTCCGCCTTCCCGAACCGGCCAGACGGTGCCCGCCACGAGTAGGCCGATGTGTACCGCGTAGAGGATCAGTAATGCCACGGCCCACACATGCGCGCCGCCCCTCGTGCTGTTGTCCATGAACGCCATCAAAGAGAGTAGGGCGAGCAAGCCGAAGGTCATGTGGGTGATGGCAGGGGCCAAGGATTGCCAGTCTCCTTCGAGCATGACCAGGCTTTCGTGCCCGCCGGACGCGAAGAACCACACCCCGAGCGAGATGACGCCAACAGTAACCGCGACGCGGGCTAATCGGGCGCCGCGATAGTACGCCCGAAAGAGAAGGCTGCCGCTGAGAAGGATGGTCGCCCCCGCGAGTATCATCTCTTCCGGTGCGATGCCGGTGACGGTCTGCTGCCAAAGTGCCACGCCGGTGGCGATCGAACCGACCAGGAAGAGTGCCATCGAGCGGCCCCGGTAAGACATCGGCGTGAGCGCCACGGTCGCCATCGTGATCAGCATGGCGAGTGCGACAAACGTCAACGGATGTACGCCCCCCACGAGCAGCACCCCCACGGCCCCCACGGCGCTCAACCCGACAGCGGTGCGACGCAAGGCATTCTCGCCTGGGCTCGACGGCCGCATCTGTTCGCGCAGAAGGTCGGAGGCTAGGATAGGCGGGCCCGGCGGCACCGGCATGTTCTGCAGACTGTTGTCACGTTCCGGAGCCGGTGTCGCTTCAGGCTGGAGTGCCAGCACCGCGGCTTCTTCGCGACGTTCGCTCGCGGTGCCGTTCTTCTTGCGATGAAGCGGCAGGACCGGCGCGGGCTCACTGTGGGGCTCGCGTTCTCGAATGGCCGTTCGGTTGATGTCGGAGTCTGCTCGCTCCTCGGCCTCGGGTTCCGAGAGCGCGACAACGGCCATCGCGCGCGCCGATGCCCCCGTGCCGGCGGTCGGCGTGAAGGTCCCGCTCAGGTGCTCGTGGGCGCTCTGCACACCGGTGGTCTTCAGCTCGCGGGCAATGGGCACCACGGGCTTCCCGCCGGGGACCTGCTCACCACAGGTGCCGCAGAACGCG
>CAYZDM010000489.1:0-2979 GCA_964476875.1 uncultured Sandaracinaceae bacterium
CCGGCACAGGCCCAGGTGCCCGTACCACCTGACGCAAAACAAGTCTTATCCGGTGCCTATACAGGCAAGAGTTACTCACCCTATGCCCAGCGTGGTTTCCCGACCCAGGTGTATTGGGGTGACACCCACATCCATACGGAGCTCTCGTTTGACGCCAACATGCAGGGGACTCGAACGTCTCAAGCGAATGCCTATGCGTTTGCGAGAGGCAAAACGATCCCGCTTCAGCCGTATAACCAAGACGGTTCCCCGACCCGAAGCGCGACCATCGATCGCCCGCTCGACTTCGTCATGCTGAGCGACCACGCCGAGTTCTTCGGCACCCTCAGCGTTTGTAACGATCCGGCGTCGCCGGGGTATGACGCCGATCAGTGCGTCGACTACCGAGCCGCGATGGCGTTCGACGCGACGCCGCGCGAAGTCTCCCTGGTTTTCGTAGACATCAACGGGAAGACCGCTTTCCCGCAGGACGACGCGCAGTATCCCGTGCTTTGCGGTCCGGGTGACGCGTACTGCCTGGACGCGGGCATGGATGTCTGGTCTCAGGTCGTCGCAAACGCGGAGGCGGTCTACGACCGGAGCAGCAGTTGCCAGTTCACTTCATTTCCTGGCTACGAATGGAGCGGCGGTCCGGGGGCCAAGAACCTTCACCGAAACGTCATGTTCAAGAACGAGAACGTAACGGTTCTCCCCTACAACTACTTCGATGAGCCCTATCCAGAGGAACTCTGGGCCCGCCTAAAAGTAGAGTGTGTGAATGCAGACAGTGGTTGCGATGTGTTGACGATTCCCCACAACTCCAACATTTCGGATGGCATCTACTTCGAGAACAAGATGGCCAACGGAGAGCCATTCGACGCGGAGTATGTCGAGGCCCGCAACGAGATGGAGCCGGTGATCGAGATCTACCAGCACAAGGGTGATTCGGAATGTCTGCCCGGCGCCGCAACCGCCGACGAGCTCTGCGGCTTCGAGTCGATTCCATTCTCCAACCTGGCCACCACGGATCAAGAGGTGATCACACCGCCCGACCCGAAGGGTTTCCTCCGCTACGCCTACGGAGAGGGGATGAAGTTCGAGTCGAGCCTCGGCACGAACCCGTTCCAGTATGGAATCACAGCCGCCACCGACACCCATATCTCCGCGCCGGGCTTCACCAAGGAGGACGACTTCAAGGGTCATGGCGGGGCCGGACAGCCCAACCGATTTTTGCCCCCGCCCGCAGGCTTTCCCGACAACGAGTATCTCAGCCCTGGTGGTCTGACCGCGGTTTGGGCCGAAGAGAATGCCCGCGACGCGATCTTCTCCGCGATACGGCGCAAGGAGACTTTCGGAACCAGCGGGCCGCGCATGGTCGTGCGCATGTTTGGAGGCTGGGAGTACGACGCTGAACTCTGCGACACGCAGGACTTTGCCGAGCAAGGTTACGCCGGCGGCGTTCCGATGGGCGGCACACTTTCGGCCCAGCAAGACTCATCGGCGCCGATGTTCGTGGTTTCTGCGAAGCAAGACCCGATGGGCGCGCCGCTCCAGCGCATTCAAATCGTGAAGGGCTGGCTCGATGGCGACCAGTACGAGGTGGCGGTCTACGACATCGCTGGCGACCCGGACAACGGGGCCAGCGTCGACCTCGCGACCTGCGAGCGAAGTGGAGAAGGCGCCGGCGACCTCTGTGACGTCTGGCAGGACCCCGACTTCGATCCCACGCAGCGCGCGTACTACTACGCCCGAGTGCTCGAGAACCCGAGTTGCCGTTGGACGACCTGGCAGTGCTCAACTGCCGTCTACGACTGCAATGATTGGGACTACGACGCCTGTCAGGCGCTCAAAGACGACAACCAAAGCAACTACACCTGCGATTGCTGTGACCCAGCCTCTGGGCTCAATCAAGCGTTCTGCAATGGCGTCGATTGCAGTGACCCCGGCTTGCTACCAGAGGCCGAGCAACGTTGCTGCCATCAGGTCGAGCCTGCGATTCAGGAGCGCGCCTGGACGTCGCCGATCTGGATTCAACCGCCGACTTGATGCTGCGCACCCTGCTCAATTTTTTTCTGATCGGCGGGCTGCTGTTCGGCGCCAAGGTTCTCGTCGAGGGACGCCCCGTCGAAGGCCCCACGATCACCGTTAGAGTCGCTGCGAATGCGAACGAAGCGGAGGTCGACAATGCGATCGCGGAAGCGATCTTGCTGAATGAGGCGAGGCGATATGGCTGGGACAAGCGCGACCCGGTCGTTTTTACTCACCTCGTGCGCAACATGCGGTTCATCGAGCCGGAGTCGACCGACAGTGATCTCGATCTCTACCAGCGAGCGCTGGAGATGGACATGCAGGCCCACGATCCGGTCGTACGAGCGAGGCTCCTCTACCGCGCTCGGGAGGCGCTTGGTTACGTCCCCGACGACCGCATGCCGACGGCCACTCAACTAGAGGCGCACCTGCAAGCTTATCGCGATCGCTTCGAGAGAGAGGGGCGTGTTCGTTTCCAGCACGTGTTCTTGAGCCGTTCAAAGCGCGGGGATGCCTTGCCCGCGGACGCGACGGCGATGCGAGAGCGCCTCTTTGCGCTCGGTGATGCAAGGCCGAAGGGGCTGGGCGACCCCTTGCCCGGCCTCCGCTCGGAGCAGCTCGCCGCGCCCTCGCAAGTCAAAGATGACTACGGCGTCGAGCTCGCGGCGATCGTCGAAGAGGCCGTCGAGAACGTGTGGCGGGGACCCGTCGTGTCGGTGTACGGCCTGCATTTCGTGAAGGTCGTCGACCAGGAGCCGGCGCAAGTGCCGCCCCTCGACCAGATCATCGCCGAAGTACGCGCCGACCGCCTGCGCGAGATCCGCGAAGCGCTCCGTGACGAACGGATGGAAGCCCTCCGAACGGCCTACACGGTCCGCGTCGAAAGGACGCACTAGCGTGAGGAACGGGGGAAGTGGTCGCGGTGAGCAGGAAGGGACCCGGGATTGCGCGGAAGCGCGAGCCGAAGGCGAA
>CAYZDM010000490.1:0-2970 GCA_964476875.1 uncultured Sandaracinaceae bacterium
TCGAGGCTCGGGCCCTCTACCAGCTCCATCACCAATATGGGTTTCGGTCGAGCGCCCACGTCGAACGTTACGAATCGCGCAATGTTCTGATGCTCTGGTAGAGCGAGCAGCGCGCCTGCTTCCTCACGAAAGAGACGCAGGAACTCGTCTTCGGAGAGCGTACGCGCGGCGGCCGCCGAGTAGTCGGGCACTTTCAGCGCGAACAGGGGCGCTGACTCGTCCTGTCGTTCCTCGACCCTTCGTGCGACGAACACTGACCCAACTGCGCCGGTCCCTACAGTTCGCACGAGATAAAAGCCGCCGACGATTCGGCTCGGCGGCGCCCATGCGGGAAGCGGCGCGTCGGCTTCGAGCTCCATCGGCGCGATGCTCGGCGCGCGTCGTGGGCCATCCAACGGAAGAGCGGATAGGTGCTTGAGGAGCGTGGCTGTCAGTTCGCCAAATGCTCCGGGCAGATCTTGGCGCACTGCGCTGTGCGCATCCGCGAATGCCTTGTCCATCTCGGAAACCGAAGTGCCAAGCGCCCGCTCCACCTCGAGCCCCATTGCCCATACTGCCGCTGCTGCGTTGGAGGACTCGTTGCCGAGTGACGCGCCCAATCTCCGTCGTGACCCGGTCACGAGCTGGGCCAAGCTCGCCACGCCTCGCTCGAGCGTCGCCAACGGGGTGCCCGAAGAGCGTTCCGCCACTTCGCCGAGAGAGTTCGACGCCCCTGCGGAGCGAAGGCCCTTTGCGAGCAAGGAGAGGGCCTGACGAAAGGCTTCGATTCTTGCGGAGCGCGCGACGGGCAGTTCATTGCCGATTGCCTTCAGTGTATCCGCCGCGGCCACCAATCCGTGGCCGTCCCGCTGCGCCGTCCGCGTTGCCTGCTGGAGCTTGCCGTACGCCCGGAGCGCGCACTCGACTTCGGGGACCATGGAAGCCTCAGCCATCGTCTTGAGGTCGTCGAGATGGGAGACGTGTCCCGCAGCCGCGATCACGATATCGGAGATGTCCGCGATCTCTTCTCTTACCAATGCGTCACAAGTACGCGCTGTCGCCGCGCAGAGTGTACGACGAAGCGAGCTCTTTGGGTCGTGCTGCACTCGATTGAGAAGCACCCGCTGCGTCAGAAGCCTTCGTTGGCGAACGAGTTCCTTGCGCGGATCGACATGCGGTCCGTCCGCATCGACGAGATGCAACATCGTGCGAAGCTGGCGCAGTCGCGTGGTGAACTGCGGCACCTGACTACCGTCCGGCAGCGGATCACCTTCCCGGATGACGAGCCAGTTGGTGATTCGTTGAAAAAGATCGCCAAGACGCTCGTCGTCGGCGACCTGCCCCTCATCGTCCTCGCCGACGAGCAGCAGGTCGTTCAGCGATGAGGTTTCGAAGAGTGCGGAGTCGAGCTCCCGAAGCGCCAGGAACGCAGAAACGTCGCCGTCCCCGAGTGCGGGACGCTCGAGAAGTTCGGCTTTGCGCGCAGCCGCCTCGAGGATGGCTTCGGCTTCGTGTGCGGCTTCGAACGCGCCCGTGGTCGCGAAGGTTTCGAGCGCGTCAGATATCATGTCTCGGAGTGCGGGCTCTTGTTGCGTCCGTCGCCCGTTGAGCTCTTCGGCCAGGGCCTTCATGAGCGCGGCGCGTCCAACGTCCTCGCTGCCTCCCTGCGCGATCGCTTTTCGAAGATGGGCTTCCGCTTTCTTCGCGGCGTCCTCGGCGAAGCCGGGGCGGATTCGTTCGCGCCGCAGCGCGACGAGCGCCTCAGCCGTGTCGAGTCCGCCCACCCGAAGCAACTGTTCGAGCAGAGATTCGACCGCGACCGGGTGGCTTTCTGCGGCTCGCGGCAGCCCTGCGATCATGGCGGCCGCGATGCCGTGATCTTGCTGAAAAACCACTGAGTGAAGGAGTTCGCGACAGGCCTGTAGGCCCTCTTCCGGCTCGACTGCGATGCTGGCGGCCAGAGACGCGGCGGCTCGTCGCCACTCGGTGATGGTGAACTCTGGGTCGAGATGTCGCTGCATCTCCTGGCGAAATATCGGCATGGACGAGGCGAGAAGCCCTCTAGCGGCTGCGACGTGGCGCCAAACCAACGTTTCACGATCGGCGAGAAGCCGGTCCCATGCGTCCCGAACCTCTTCGGTGCAAAACACACGGATGCCGGTATCGTCGCCCTCGGCCGCGCGGCGCGCAGCCTCGCGTGCCGCCCGCTCGAGTAGGCGCGCTGCGAGTCGGCGGGACGGAAGCGAGCCGGTGGCCGGCGCCCGAAGCCAATCGCGTCGGGAGTCTTGGCGGGAGATCAACGCCAATGCGAGGGCGTCGACATTGTTGACCGTGCCGATTGGTAAGCTCAACGCGAGCGCAACACGGGCGCGTATGGAGCGTCCCCCGAGCGCGCGCTGTGAGCCGAGGGCAAGTTGGGTTGCCACCGATACGAACGTCGCCGCGTCCCCCTTGCGAAGTCGTTGTAGGACCATCCGACCCAGTTGACGTTTGACCGGGCTCGAAGGGAGCGCAGCCGCAAGTTCATACAACGCCGCCCCCGCCGCAGGCCCAGACAGCCAGTCGAGTTTTTCGACCAAGCGACTCTCGATGGCGACCTGCAGACTCTCCAAGAGGGCGTTTGGGTCCAGACCTTCGAGCGGGACGGGCCGGCGCTCGTCGACAACGGCCCGCGCGAGTGTCGCGATCCCCTGACGCCACGAAGCCTCGCGTTGCTCAGCCGAGGTAAGTCGGTGCAAAACCGTCAGGCCTTCGAGTCGTTCCCGAGTGGCAGCGCGCATCCTCTCCGATTCTAGCCTGCCGATGGCCTCTCCGAAAGCGCGGTTGACAAGATTGGGCCAAACCCCTAGCTCCAAATGGCGTGCTCCAACTTTCTTTCGAGTTTGCCGGCGAATCACCGACGATCCTCAGGAGCGACGAGAACGAGCGCCGCGACGATCTAGATCGGGCCTATGCCCGAGCGTCGGATTGGAGCCAAGGCTTGGCGAAACG
>CAYZDM010000491.1:0-2940 GCA_964476875.1 uncultured Sandaracinaceae bacterium
GAGCGTGCTCGCAGCGCGTCGAGGGCCCGACTTCGCGCGACGGTCACGACCCAGGCGACCACGCTACCTCTGGAGCTGTCGTACTGTGGCGCACGCCGCCAAAGCTCGACGAAGACCTCCTGCAGGATTTCCTCTGCCTCGGAGCGTGAACCAAGCATCTTCATCAGCAGGGCGAGGACCATGCCCGCGTAAAGAGCATAGAGCTCGCTCAACGGCGCACCCGAATCACCGGCTGCCATCGCCGCGACGAGCTCTGCGGGGTCATTCGGTGCTCCGCCAGTCATCGACTTCCTGTCAGGTGCGGCTCGGCTTGAATCGTCGCGAGGCTGCCGAGATCGGAGTCATGGTCGCGGCCCATGATGAGCTGCATCCCCGTCGCCTCCCACCATTGGGATGCGTGCGGCTGCGACCAGCGTTCGATGGGCAGGCTGCGAAGTTTCTCTGCGATCTCCGCGGCCGAGGCCGGACGGTCCTCGCGCTTCTTCTCCAGGCATTGCATGATGATGCGCTCCAGGTCTGGGTGCATATCACACTCTGCGACAGACGACGGCGGGTCCGGTGTGGCGCTCAAGTGCTGCGCACAGATCTCGATCGGATTCGTCCCTTCGAATACGAAGCGTCCGGTCAGCAAGTAATACCCGACCGCGCCCAGCGCGTAGATGTCGGACCGCGCATCGACCGCCGGAGGATCCAGGATTTGCTCGGGACTCATGAACCGAGGCGTTCCGATGATCGCCTCGGAAATCGTGTTCGTGATGTCGACCTTGGAATCCACGTTTTTCACCAACCCAAAGTCCAGCACCTTCGTGACGTCGTGAACGCCGCCCTGCTGCGTCATCATGATGTTGTTGGGTTTGATGTCACGGTGGACGAGGCCGATCGTGTGCGCCTCATGCAAGGCCATCGCGCACTGCCGCATGACGTGGACCACCCGGGACTCCGGGAGCATGCCCTCGGCCTCCACGATCTCTAGCAACGTGACTCCGTCGAGCAGCTCCATCGCGTAGTAGAAGGTCCCGTCCTCGGTGCATCCATAGTCGTAGATCGTGACGGTATTGGGGTGCCTGAGCTTCGCGGTCATCTGCACCTCGCGTCGAAACCGATCGATGTCATCGGGCGTGTTTCGGTCCGCGCCCAAGAGCTTGATCGCCGTGGGTCGCTTGAGAAGCCCATGCCGCGCCCGATAGACAACCCCCATGCCGCCCTCGCCAAGCTTCGCTTCGATGATGTATTGACCGAGCTTTCTGGCGTTGCGCACCTGTTTGCGGAGGCCGTAGATGACACGCGTGGCCCAGGCTGCGAGCAAGGTAGTGAGCGCCCATGCGAATCCGATCTGAATGGCCTGGCTTCTCGCGAGCGTCTCCTTCTTCTCGATGGTGCGAAAGAATCCGTGGCTGTTCCAAACGCCCAAATCCACCGTGAGGAAGTTCAAATAGACGGCGACGACGAGCGGAATGCCGATGGCGAGCCCGAGCCAGGCCGTATGTTGCGCGGTGCTGGGAACGAAGATCGCCCGCGCGATGAGCCCGAACGAGAGCGCGTAAGCCGTGGTCGTGGCTGCACCGGCGGCCGCCGGAAGGTTGGCCCCCATGATGACGAGAGCGATGCTCGTCAACACGAGGCCAACACCTTCGACGACTTGAATGGTACGTGGCCGCAAGGGGCGGGATCGACAGATCAGCCAAATGCACGCAACCGGAACCCAGGCGGCCGCATGGGCCCAAAATGAGGGGTGCGCGACCTCCCGCTGCCAGTAGCCGAACACGACCCCTAAAAAGATCCGGCCGATCAACGAGAGAAACAGAAGAACCGCAACGGTGCGCCCGAACGCAGCCACCCGCTGTTGCAGGAACTCCCGGCTACTGGTGGTCTGACCGACTTCCGTGCCCAAAGCTCCCTGGTTGTAGATGACCGGGAGCGAGTTCCCAAGAAGAAAACGATGCGTCAGTATAACCACGTAGTTTCAACTATTTACGGGTTCCGTTAATCCAACTGCGGTCCGCCGGCGTAGTCCCGATAGAAGGGAGATCTCGCCATGTTCGCAGCACTCAGGCAGCCCGTCGTCAGCAACAGCGTTCTCAATGAGCTCGCCACCTCGGGCTTCTTTCCGGACCCCGCCCTCTTCGTCTACGGGGTCGTGGGCGCTCTCATGGTCGCCAGCCTCTTGGGCGCGTACCTGATCTTCGGCCGCTCTGATTCGATCCCATATTAGCGCGGTGTGTCCGGGTTACACTCGCGTCGTCGTTCCCAAACGCCCCCACGTCGCGCTCACTCGATGGTCGCATTCACCTCGAGACAGCTCTGTTGGCCTATCGGGCTCACGTTGAGGGCCCAATTGCGCGGTACTAGTCGTCATGTCGTGTGCGGCGCGAACCCCACAGGGCGTTTGTCCCGATTATCTGCTCCGCCGCGTTGCGCGGTCGAACAAGCCGAATGCGTTGAGCGCGCCAACCAACGCCAAGATGCGTCGCCCGTCGCGTTCTTGATCCATCGCGGGTCTCGCTGTGGCGCAGTTCACAGAAAAGGAACGTCTCCGGCTCGTGCAACTTTTTCACGGGCAAAACCGATAACAAGAGTGAGGCAATCATCTTGGCGCGGGTCATCGGTGAAACAAACGGCTCGAACGAGGATGCTTCCTCTCGGGTAGCCGTGTCTGATCGCCTATTCGCGCTTCCCGAGGTCGCCAGGGCCGCCCGTCGATGGCTTGCTGCCGAGCCAATCGAGAAGCTGCCGCAAGAGCTGAAAGGGGAAGAGGAGAATGAAGTGAAGACAGCGCCCGCGCGTGCCACGGACCGAGGGAATCCGTACTGAGGTGCGTTTCCATGATTTCCGGCATACGTGCGCGAGCCATTTGATCATGGGGACGTGTGGTAGGGCGTGGCGACTCGAGGAAGTCCAGGTGGTGCTGGGACATGCGAGTCGAACGACGACCGAGCGCTA
>CAYZDM010000492.1:0-2940 GCA_964476875.1 uncultured Sandaracinaceae bacterium
TTGAATCGAGGAGCCCCGCCAACTCTTCGAGATAGATGGCAACGCCCTCTTGGTCCCCGTAGGACCCCGCCGTGCCAATCGCGCACACGCCGAGCGCTTGAGTCCGACCATTGAAGGCCGACACCAGGTGACCGTACACCTCGTGCGTTGCGAGGCGTTGGGCCTCGTGTGCCCCGAAGAGGCGGTCCGCAATGAAAACGGTACGCTCACCCACCGCCGCGTTGGCGATGAGATTCGGATCGACGCGCACCGCGATATGCAAGCCTACGTGCTTCGCGTACGCCATCATCAGGTCGCGCAGGTTAGCGCCGTTCACCGAGGCGGCGGGGATGGTCTTGGCCTCGTGACTCGCGGGGGCGTGGGTCAAAATCTCATGGGCGGCATCGAGGACGGTATCCTCGGATTCTTCGAAGAGCCTTTCGGCGCCGGTTCCGAACAACCGAGCGGCCATCGGTCGCACCTGCTTGCTCCGTCCCAGTGACTCGAGAAGCAATAGCTCGGTCTCCAGCTCCTCGATCCGCTCGAGATACAGCTCTGACGCCTCCGAATCGGCCGCCAGCTTCCTGGCGTATGTGAGCGTTTGCCAAACGCTTCGATCGACCGCCATGGGCTGCCACACCCATCGCGGTCTTGCGTGTTCACCTCTGGCTACCGATTCGGTGAGCCGGCGTCGTTCGAGAGGGTCGCTATGCGTCGTCGACCCGACGAGGAGCCTCGCGGTGCCGTGCAGACGCCGCAACGCCACGTCGAGCTCCGCCTGGTGTAGGCGAGCTCGCGGGCGATCAAAGGAGCTGCGTCGCACGCTCTGCGAGCTCACTGCGCTCACCTTTCGAGAGTGTGACGTGGGCCCCGATGGCCTCGTTCTGAAAACGCTGCGCTACGACCGTGAGGCCGTTGCTCGCAGCGTCCACGTAGGGATTGTCGATCTGGTACGGGTCGCCGGTGAGCACGATCTTGGTATCGGCGCCGCAGCGCGTGATGACTGTCTTCACTTGGTGTGGCGTGAGGTTCTGCGCTTCGTCGACGACCAGGAACTGATGCGGAAGCGAGCGCCCGCGTATATAGGTGAGCGGCTCCACCTGAATGACGCCGGAAGCAACCAGTTCTTCGTAGTTGCGGTACTCAGACACTCGACCCCGTCCACTGCTGAAAATATACTCCAGATTGTCGAAGATCGGCTGCATCCAAGGGTTGAGTTTCTCCTCGACCGTCCCGGGCAGATATCCCATGTCGCGGCCCATGGGAAAAATCGGGCGGGAAACGAGCATTCGGCTGTAGGCACCGTCCTGGACCACGGACTGAAGGCCGGCGGCTATCGCAAGCAGGGTCTTTCCGGTGCCGGCCTTCCCAACCAGTGTCAACAGGTGAATGTCCGGAGATAGCAGCATGTCGAGCGCGAAGTACTGCTCGAGGTTTCGAGGGCGAACTCGCCAGACTCCCTCTCGACCAACTCGAAGAGGAACGATGCTCCCGCTCTTGGAGTCGAGCCGTCCGAGGGCGGTGTGCCTGGGATTGCTGCGCTCGCGAAGCACCACGCCCGCATTCGGGTACAACTCGACGTCGAGAACGCTCGGCTCGACGACCTCCTGCTGCGCCAACTGATCGACCACCGCGCGATCGACATCCGCCGTGACGACGCCGGAGTAGAGTTCGTCGATCGATACGCGGCCACCTTCATAAGTCTCCGCCTTGAGGCCGAGCGCATCCGCACGAATGCGAAGATTGGTGTCCATCGTGACGAAGACGAGTGGGTCGTTTGGATTCTCATCTCGAAGGTCGAGCGCCATTTGCAAGATGAAACGGTCCATCTCGCCCGGCCCCCGACCTCGCTTGGGCATCTGGGCCGGGACGGCCACCCGAAGCTCGCCACCAGTGCTCTCGAGGGGGACGCCTTGATCTAAGGTTCGGCCGTTCTGATTGCGGAGCTCGTCGAGGATGCGTGAGAGATGTCGAGCGTTCTGCCCCAACTCACTCAGCTCTTTTTTGAACTGGTCGATCTCTTCGATCACGAAGATCGGTAGGACGACCGTGTTGTCCTCGAATTTATAGACCGCTAACGGGTCGTGAAGGACCACATTGGTGTCCAAGACGTAGGTCTTCTTCACGCTGCAGGACGCTAGCATGGTTTAGTCTCGCACGTACCGAGAAACTAAAACCGGCGTATAGTGCGCGCGCGTAAAGTCCATGATCGAGGAGTTGAGTTACCAAAGCCTCGCGATCCTCGCGGCAGCGGGCGTTCTCGCGACGGTAGTCAATGTCATGGCCGGCGGCGGAGGCATGATCGTCCTACCTGCATTGATGGCGCTGGGTCTTCCGGCGGATGTGGCGAACGGGACGTATCGGCTCGGAGTCGTCACACAGAGCATCGCGGGGACTACCGCCATGCACCAGCAGGGGAAGCTCGAGACGGGTGCGATTGTTCCAATCCTGATCCCTACCGTGCTCGGTGCGATCGTTGGCTCAGTACTTGCGACGCAGGTCCCAAGCGAAGTCCTCAAACCGATCATGCTCGTGACGATGATCCTGATGGCTGCGCTGATCGCGCTACGGAAGCAGACCTTGATCCCCAGTGAAGGCCCGCCGCTCACGCCCAAGCAAGCACCACGATCGATCGTTGGCCTGTTCTTTGCCGGAGTTTACGGCGGTTTCATACAGGCCGGCGTGGGGTTTCTGCTCCTAGCCGTCCTCGTTGGGACACTGCGTCACAACTTGATCGCCGGTAATGCGCTCAAGCTAGTCGTGACACTCGCCTTCGGGTCGGTCTCGCTGGGCATCTTCGTCTGGGCCGGGCTCGTGGCGTGGGCCCCAGCGCTAGTTCTCGCCGTCGCTTCGATCGTCGGCGCCCGACTCGGGGTGCGCCTCATGCTCACCGTCCCGCTCACTGGACTGAGGTGGGTTGTGTTCGCATGTGTGGTCGCCACGTGCATCGCCGCCTGGCTT
>CAYZDM010000493.1:0-2934 GCA_964476875.1 uncultured Sandaracinaceae bacterium
TTCCCTGGCCGTGGAAGCCGCCACCGAGGACATGGGCATCAAGCGGGGCATCTTGGAGGTTGCCGACATGTTGGCCATCAACAAGGCGGATGGAGACAATCGACCTCGTGCGACGCGTGCGCAGGCCTCATACACGAGCGCGTTGCGCCTCATGCGGGGGAGCAGCGTGCCACCCGTCGTGACCTGCAGCGCGCTGGAGAAAACCGGGCTGGAAGAGCTCTGGGCATTGGTCGTGGAGAGCCGTGGGGACCTCGAGGCATCAGGGGAGTTTCAACGGAAGCGCCAGGCCCAGCAGGTCGGGTGGATGTGGGACATGGTCGAAGACGGGCTTCGAAGGGCGCTCCGGAGCGACCCTGACCTTTCGGCGTTGATCACGCAGCTCGAGGACGCCGTCGGTCAAGCGCGCACGACTCCGAGTTCAGCAGCGCGTCAAGTCCTTCGCCGTTTCGCGGACCGCGCGAACCACGCACTCAAGCCCGACTGAGTTCGTCAGCGGAGTCCGCGTTTTCAGCTCCGGCCTTGCCCGCCGGCTTCGGGGAAGGACCCAGCAGATCGGCGAACCATCGAAGGTCGTCGCTGTGCGCGAGGGAGTGCTTGATCACCATGGTCAGTGGTGCAGAGACGAGCGCGCCAACCGGCCCCAGGAGCCAACCCCAGACCACCATCGACACCAGGACCACGAGCGCCGAGAGCCCGAGGGCCTGGCCCATCACCCTCGGTTCGATTGCACCCACGGACAGGTTGATGGCGCCGAATCCGGCCGCCACGACGAGCGCCTGTCCCGGGCCCAGCTGAATCAACGCGAGCGTGATCGCCGGCACAGCCGCAATGATCTGCCCGACGGTCGGGATGTAGTTGAGGAGGTACGCGAGCAAACCCCACAGCACTGGAACGTCCACGCCCCGCCACCAGCACCAAACGAACACGAGTACTCCGGTGAGAAGGCTCATCACGGTCTTTGCGACCAGGTACGTGTTGACCTCATGGGCAGTGGACGAAAGATCCTCTATCTGGGTCGGCGTCGCGAACTTGGCGAGCTTCTCTCGGAGCCCGGTCGATTCGAAGAGCATGAATGCGACGATGAGCAGAACGAGGACCATCTGTGACACGAAGGAGGCTGCCGATTGGGCCATCGTGGTTGCAAGGTTCAGCATCCAGGTTGGCTCGGAGAAATCGTAAACCGACTCGAGGTGGATGCCGTAGCCGGCAAGCCAAATCTCGAGTTGCTCCATCTGGCCCGAGAGCATCGATGCGTACTCCGGCACTCGCTCGGTGAAGGTGGCGACCGCGGCTGCGAGCGGGAATGCGAGCGCACCGCCGGCGGCCACAGCCAGCAGAAGGCCGGATAGCGCAGCCAGGAGTCGAGGGACGCCTCGGTCGCAGAGCCAAATCACCAGCGGTGCCGTCACGACGGCGATGAACGCGGCGACGAGCACGGGAACCAGCAGGGGGGCAGCGAGCTTGATGCCCCCCCCGATCACGATGATCGAAGCGCCGATCAGAACGATCCGTCCGTCTTTGGCGGGTGTCACTCTATCAACGTAGCCCGGATCAGGACGGGGTGCGATCCAGCAGCTCCAGCTTGGTACCGTTGACGCGCAGTCCGGCCTCGCCGTCGATAATCGCGCGCAGCTCGCTGCCCACCAGCGTCTGACGCCAGCCGTCGGACAGGCGGGATGGTTGGCGGAGAACGAGGCTGGTGACGTCGTCGCGCGTACCGAGGACACTGATGTCGAGGGCTTCTTCAGAAGCCCGCTGAGCGAGCCATGCGAGGCACAGGGCGATCACCCCGTCGACGCTGTGCAGGTTCTCGGGCTTCTTCGGCGGCATGCGGACCGCATCCTTCGGAAGCTCTGCGCCTCGTTGGATGGCGGCAAGGAGTTGATCGGTTTGTTTAAATCGTCGGAGGTCCAAGTTGCGAATGCCTTTGAGCTGATCGACGTTGCGTGCGGGGCGTTGCGCGAGTGCCAACAAGGCCATGTCCGAAAGCACCGTCCTAGGCGGTCGGTTCTGTTTCCTCGCGATCTGGTCGCGCCAGGCCGTGAGTTCCTGCGCGACACCGCGCGCGCGGCCGTTGAGCTTGGTCTTGCCTCGCAGCTTCCACCAAAGCATCGCCGGGTCGGGCGCAGAACGATCCTTGGCGCGGAGGCGTTCGATCTCTTCCTCTGCCCAGGGCAGGCGGCCAGGTTCCTCAAGTCTTTCGGTCAACGCGTCGCGAAGGTCCAACAGATGAGCGACGTCCGATGCCGCGTAGCGAAGGTCTGCGTCGGGTAGGGGGCGCCGCGTCCAGTCCGTGAGCTGCGCGCTCTTGTCGAGCTGAATGTCCAGGAACCCTTCCACGAGCTTGCCGAGCGAGCTAATTCGATAGCCACAGAACAGTGCTGCGATCTGGGTGTCGAACATGCGATTGGGCACCGCGCCCGTCTCGAGCTCCAAGATCTCCAGATCCTGGGAGCCGGCATGCATCACGCATACCGCGTCGGTTTCGAACGCCCGGCGTAGAGGCTTCACGTCGACCGCCAGGGGGTCTACGAGGGCGATTCGCCTGGGCGTCGCCAGCTGCACGAGCGCCAAATGGGGGAAGTACGTCCGCTCACGATGGAACTCCGTGTCGAGGGCGTAGGCCGCGGTTTCGGACAACTCGTCGACCAATCGGTCGAGTTCAGCCTGGGTGGTAATCCAATCGAAGTGAGGCACGGGGCGCACCTTAGCGCATCGAGCCAGGACCGCCCGGTCAGCGGCAATGGGTGCGACCAGGATGCGGCTGGTCCAGCCAATCCTCGCGACGCTCGAGCCAACGTTCGACCTCTACGTCCATCGGTCCCGCCGCATCGCGAGCCTCCTTTGGCGCGCGCCGCGAGAGATCCTTTTTGCCGTCTTGCGGCGGACTCGTCTCTTACTATAGCGGAATCCATACGCCAGACGCACGAAAAG
>CAYZDM010000494.1:0-2930 GCA_964476875.1 uncultured Sandaracinaceae bacterium
CCGACCACTACGTGGCGCGCGGCAAAGCAATCCTAATGCAGTCGCTGCAACTCAATGCGGACGACATTGATCTGCACTCCGTGGATCACGAGTACGCGAAGATCGGGCTGCGCAGACGCCGCGAGCTTGCTGTGGCGGCCGACAAGACTGGATTCAGGGGCTTCACGCTGATGGAGTTCTCCTCGATGGGACTGAACCTCAGCGACTTGACCAGCAGCCTGACGCTGAACTGCCCTGAAGGGGATACGGAAGCCCTTGTGGCATTGGCGCTTGCCGCGGCGCGCCGGTATGAGGCAGTCGGACGTCAACGTGTCATCTGCCTTGCGGACGAGTGGCAGGTGGAGGCGCTCGGTCAGCTCGGCTTCGTCAGAAAGAAGGACTACACCTGCGTGACATGGCCGCGTAGATTCTATCGACGGTTCCATCAGCACGCGCAGCGAAAGTTCGTGCGATGACATCTGCTGCCGGTGAACCTACCGCACGGTACTTGATGGAACATCTGGGAGAGGGTCGCCGACTCGAGCAGAAAACGAGCAGTGAAGAGACACTGGCCCAGCTGCGACTCACGGGCCTTCCAAATGGCGCGGTCGCCCTAGATGCTGGAGCCGGGACCGGGGCGGTCGCGCGGGTCATGGCGGACCTGGTTGGTCCATCCGGCAGCATCTATGCACTGGATGCCTCGGAGGAACGAATCGCCGAAGGGAAACGCCTCGCCGAGACATCCGAGAACCTCAATTTCGTGCGGGGAGACTTGTTGGCTCCGCCGTTCGAGCCCGAATTCTTCGATTTCGTATGGTGCAGGTTTGTCCTGCAGCATCTTCCTCGACCCGAACCGGCAGTGAAGAGCCTCCTCTCGCTCGTCCGGCCCGGCGGAAAACTCGTTCTGGGCGACCTAGACGGACACGGTATCCGCCACTACCCGATCTCGGACCGCCTCAAGACGACCCTTGCGAAGTTGGAACCGGCCCTCAAGGGCCGCCAGGACCCTTTCATGGGTCGCAAGCTCTATAATCTCTGTTTCTGCGCGGGTCTTTCAGACATACAGGTACATGTGCTTCCGTATCACATGTATGCCGGGGCAGCGCCTGAGTCCGCGATTGAGAACTGGCGCACGAAACTGGAGGTCGCGAGACCGGCCATGGAGCATGTGTTGGGATCGAAAGCCGACCACGACGCTTTCGTCAGCGAGTTTCTCGACCTTCTTCGGGATCCTGGCGCGTTCACCTATTCCTCGCTTATCTTGGTAGTGGGGACAAAGCGCGATGAGTTTGACCGAGGTTCCGACAGCCCCGATTAGCTTCGACGAGGAGGTGCGTCTTCGCAACCTTCGCGGTGCCCGCATCGCTGCAGCCCTAGCGGCTATGCTGATGCCTACGGGCGTCGTCATGGAGTACCTCTCGGTCCCAAGCGACGTGTGGGGTTTCCTCGTGGCTCGTGTCGCGACCGCTTTGTTTTGTCTGGCGCTCTGGGGATTCACCTTCTCCCGCTTCGGACACGGTAGTGGCAGCGCGGTGCTGTTCCTGGTTGGGGCGGCCTGCGCTATCTGCTTCGAGTACATGGTCCTGAGACTCGGCGGCTTCAGTTCGGGTTACTACGTCGGCATAATTCAGATCATGCTTGGCGTTGGTGTCCTAGCTACCTGGGAGGCCTCCCGCTCCGCAGTCGCTTGCTCGGTTCTCGTCGCGATTTGGCTAGCCCCTGCTTTGAATGAGGGGCCGTCACGGGACCCAGCCGTGTTCATGATGCACTTGTACGCGATCTTGATTTGCGCGGTCATCGCCGTGGCCTCGAGTGGCATGCGCTATGATGCGCTTCGGCGGGACCACCAGGCTCGCGCAGCTTTGGCCCATACATCGGAACAGCTGGCGGTCGCTCTCAACAAGCAAAAAGAGCTCATTGACGCAAAGATGCGCTTCTTCCAGAACGTGTCTCACGAATTGAGGACGCCTCTGACTATGATCCTGGCGCCGCTCCCGCGAATGAGAGACCAGGTGACCGATGTCCGAACACTCAAGGATCTAACGTCCATCGGACGAAACGCAGATCGGCTGCTCCGGCACATCGACGAACTCCTGGACATCGCCAAGCTCGACTCTGGCAGTCTCCGTCTCAACGTCGCTGAGATCCCCGTGCAGGACATTGCAGCGCGCGTGGTTCAGGCATCAGAGCCGGGCGCTGACAGCAAGGACATCGAGTTCACGCTGGACATTCGTGCGGGGCTGGACGGGGTCTTTGGCGATGCCTACCGGGTTGAAACAATATTGACGAACCTCGTGGGCAACGCGATCAAGTACACGCCAGCCGGCGGACGGGTGGAGGTGGTTGTCGAAGGCCACGCAGACCACCTTGCCGTGGCGGTCTCTGACACCGGGCCTGGGATCCCTCCCGAAGAACTCTCGCACGTGTTCGACCGATTCTACCAGTCGAAAGACAGTCCCAACCGAAGTGCGGGAGGGGTTGGCATCGGGCTAGCCCTGGCGAGCGAGCTCGCGGTCCTGCACGGTGGGACGATAGCGGTCGACAGCGCATTGGGGGAGGGCACGGCGTTCACACTGAGACTGCCGAAGGGCCGAGAACATTTCGCGCCCGACACCGTGGACCGAAGGCAGGCGACCGCCCCGTCGCAGAACCGCGGTCGCCGTTGGAGTGACCGCGTTCCCGCCCCGTCGTGGCGTCCTTCCGCGGCACCAAGCCCCCTCCCGGCGGCCGAGCCCGAAGTGCAAGGCGCGGCTCGAATCCTCGTGGCCGAAGATGAGTCCGACATTCGGCAGTTCATCTGCGAGCTCTTGCGGCAAGAGGGCTACGGGGTTCATGGCGTTGCAGACGGTCGCCAAGCGCTCTCGTGGGCGAAAGATCATCAGCCCGATCTCGTAATTTCCGACATCATGATGCCCCACGTCACGGGACTCAAACTGACGGAGGGGCTTCGG
>CAYZDM010000495.1:0-2927 GCA_964476875.1 uncultured Sandaracinaceae bacterium
GAGAAGGTCGCTATGTGCTTCCTGTTCGCACCGACGCTCACGAGCGGTTCCACGGGATCGTTCACGGCTCGAGCTCCAGCGGAGCGACCATCTTCGTCGAGCCGCGGGAGCTGGTGGAGCGCGGCAACCGCCTCAAGATGGCACAGGCCGAGCTCGAGCGTGAGGAACGACGAATCCTTGCTGCGTTGTCTGACCTCGTGCGTCAGTACGTGCCGCAACTTCGAGCCGCATCCGAGGCGCTAGATCATGCGGACCTGCGCAACGCCAGCGCGCAGCTTGCTGTCGACCTTGGTGCTCACTTCGTCGAGCTATGTGAGGAGCCTCGCATCAACTTGCGTGGAGCTCGTCACCCTTCCTTGGTCCTGAGCGGGGCTGCGGTGGTGGCCAACGACATCGAGATCGTCGGTGGTCAGGCGCTGGTGATCTCTGGACCGAATGCGGGTGGGAAAACCGTAGCGCTCAAGATGCTCGGGTTGGCGGCTCTCATGACGCGAGCAGGATTGGCGGTGCCGGTCGACGAGGGCAGCATGTGCGGATTCTTCTCGCCTGTGCTGGCCGCAGTGGGCGACGAGCAGAGTCTGGCTCGAAGCCTGTCGACGTTTTCGGCCCACCTGGTGACCCTTCGCAGCGTCCTCGAGCAAGCGGGCGAGCGCGTGCTGGTGTTGCTCGACGAACTGGCTGGCGCCACCGACCCGGAAGCGGGGGCTGCGCTCGCGTGTGCGATAGTCGAGACCCTCGTGGAGCGACGAGCGGCAGTGGCTGTCACCACCCACTACGAAGCGCTCAAAGCGCTCGCCGCTGAGCGCGACGATATGCACAACGCGGCGGTCGGCTTCGACTTCGACAACATGGCGCCGACCTTTCGTATGACCATGGGCGTGCCGGGTGGATCAAACGCGCTCGAAGTGGCGCGACGCTACGGAATACCGACGGAAGTCATCGAGCAAGCCCGTCGTACGCTGCCCGAGCACTCACGAAGCTTCGAGACCCTAGTCGCCAAGCTGGAGGCCGCGACCAAGGCCGTGACCGACGAGCAAGCAGCCCTCGAGAGCGAACGCGCGAAAGTCGCGCAGGAGCGCACGAAGCTCGATCAGCGTCGACAGGAACTCAAGGTTCGGGAGGCGAAGGGCCTTGGAAGAGAGTCCCAGAGACTCGTCGACCAGGTGAGGGAACTGCACGGGCGGCTGGATCACGCCAAGAAGGAACTTCGTCAGCGAACCGAGGCGGGAGCGGTTGCTGCGGCGGTAGAGGTCGTTCGTGACAGCGGCGAGCTTCTCGCAGAACTCGATGCCCAGCGACTGGCCCTCGAGCCGGAGCCGGTGGAGACGGCCGCGATCGACCCCAGCATGGTTCGTGTCGGCGAACGCGTGTGGGTGGAGCGTCTCCGAAGCACTGCGGACGTGATCGAAGGGCCGGCGCGCGGCAAGGTGCGCGTGTCGGCGGGTATGATGAAGCTATGGGTCGACGTGACGGATCTCCGTGCACTCAAGAAAGTCTCGGAGCCACCGATTCGTGAACCGAGGACGGTCTCCAGGGCGCATCCGAAGCCAGCGCAGGCCGTCCGCACGACTGACAATACACTCGATGTTCGAGGACTTCGCGCGGACGATGCGGTGGCTTTGGCGCAGGCGTTCCTCGATCGGATGTACGGAGCCGCGGAGTCCACGGCGTTCATCGTCCATGGGGTCGGCAGCGGGGCCCTCCGGGTGGCCATTCACGAACACCTCGGGCGAGACGCCACGTACGTCGATGGCTTCCGGCCCGCGAACCAAGATGAAGGTGGCCATCAAGTCACCGTCGTGTCGCTCAAGTAGCGCCTAGGCGCTTGTGCCCTGCGCCCGGTCTTCCGCCATCTGTGGCTTCACCCCGAACTGCCAAATTGCGAGGCCAATGCATACCATGGCGATCGACGACCACTGCGCCGGCGTGAGCCCGCCGTACCGGATGTCGCCGCCTTCGAGCGGCGCGGCGCGGAGGAAATCGAGGAAGAACCGCACGGGCGCGTACACCAGAGGGAGAAGCACGCAATAGAACCCGACGGGGCGACGGCGCCGGTGCTCGAGAAAGACAAAAAGGCCGATGATCAGTAGGGAGTAGAGGACTTCGTAGAGGCCAAGGTCGTGGCGAGGCTCGAACGGCGGAGCCCCGAATCGATAGTCGGCGACGGCAAGCGCGAAGTCGGTGACTTTTCCGGGATGGTCATGGACGCTGAAGCAGCCTAGGCGTCCGAACAACCAACCGAACGGCGAGCCAAAACAGATGGCGTTGGCGTACGGGAGGACGGGCATTTTCCGTCGGTAGCGCCAGATGAAGCAACCTAGGATTCCGCCGAAGAAACCACCGTACGAGGAGAGTCCGAGCCAGGTCGAGAAGAACATGGATGGATTGCGCAGCACTTCCATGAAGGTCTCGCGCTCGTAGAACAGCCCGTTCAAGAAGTAGCCGAGGATGAAGCCTGTCACGACTGCATAGGTCACCAGATCCCCGGTGGCGATGGTATCGAGGCCGTTTCGCTCCGCGAATCGCCCGGCAACCCAGGCGCCGAGGAGCACGCCCGTGGCGACCAATACACCGAACGGCTGAATCGACAGCGTGTCGCCCAGCACCGGAAGCGAAAAAGGAAGCGGAATGTCCCAGGGCTCGAGACGAAACCAAGGAATGAAGAGCAATGCGTGCATGGCCGCCGACCTTAGCACCACATCCTTGCATCGCCCCCATTCAACCGCTAATGCGTGCGCGAGGTGAAATCATGACCGAGATCATCGCTGTAGGGGCGAGAGAAATTCTAGACTCCCGCGGCAATCCCACTGTCGAAGTCGATGTTGAACTCATGGGCGGCGCGACCGGACGGGCCGCGGTTCCATCGGGGGCGTCGACCGGCGAGCACGAAGCGCTCGAGCTCCGCGATGGAGACGCGAGTCGTTACC